>NZ_CAJHBK010000001.1:3000000-3223788 GCF_904846615.1 Psychrobacter sp. JCM 18902 | reverse complement strand
GCGCCTGAACGCTATAAAGAGATTGCCAAACTGCTCTCCGAAAAACGCAGCGAACGCGAGTCCTATATTCAGCGCGTACAAGATAAGCTCAATGAGGCATTAGCAGAGGCTAATATCGAAGGTGAAGTCTCTGGACGAGTCAAGCATATCTACTCTATCTACCGAAAAATGAAGCTCAAAGGCTTATCGTTTGATCAGCTTTATGACATTCGCGCGCTGCGGGTATTGGTCACCAACCCGTCAGACTGTTACCACGTGCTTGGATTGGTACATGGCTTGTGGCGATATATCCCTGAACAATTCGATGACTATATTACCAACCCCAAGTCCAATGGTTATCGCTCACTACATACGGCAGTCATTGCTGAAAACAAATCACTGGAAGTACAAATTCGTACTCATGAAATGCACTTCGAAGCTGAGCTTGGTATGTGTGCTCATGTTAACTATAAAGAAGGTCTAAAGAATAAAAAAGACAATTATCTTAATCAAAGAATCAGCTCGCTGCGTCAGCTGTTATCTATCAATAATGAAACCCGTAACCAACCGCGCTCATCTTTACTAACTGGTGAAGAAATAGAGGGCATGGAGTTTGACGAAGAAGAGCAACTCGTTGACTTTGACGAGCTCGAACGCATCTATATCTTTAGCCGTGATGGTGACATTACTGAACTGCCAAAAGGGGCGACCGTTCTTGATTTTGCTTATTATGTACATACACAAGTTGGTAATCGTGCCCAAGCTGCGCGAGTCAATCAGCGCTATGTACCATTAACCTATCAACTCAAAACGGGTGAACAAGTTGAAATTATCACCAAAGCATCACGTGAGCCCAACCGTGATTGGCTAGTTGCTTCACTTGGATACATTCATACCAACCGTGCACGTTCAAAACTGCGTCAATGGTTCAATAAGCAAGACCGTGATAAGAACATTGAAATTGGTCGTCAAATGCTCAGTAAAGAGCTTGAACGATTATCGGTACATCCCAATAGCATCGATTTAAACGACTATATTCAGCATTTCCATGTCAATACGACTGACGATATTATCGTTGGATTGGTCACAGGCGACATTGGTCTCAACCAACTCACCAGCCACATCTCCCGTCAGCTACACCTAGAACCTGAAAGACCGCCAGAAAATTTTTCGCCAAGTATAGATGCTAGAGAGGCAGGCAAAATCGATGCTTATAAAATTCGTATCGATGGGCTGGATAATATAGAAATCAATTTAGCAGGCTGTTGCCACCCTGTGCATGGCGAGCCAATTGCTGGTTACATTACCTTATCACGAGGTGTCAGTGTCCATAATCGTGGTTGCCCTGAATATTCGCGCTTGATTGAACGCGATCCTGAGCGCGAAATAGAGGCTTCGTGGCGGGTACAAGCTGGTCGTTATCAACCGGTTGATATTCACGTAGAAGCCTATGATAGGCGTGGACTATTGCGTGATTTGACGCAAATTATTGATAAAGAAAATGTCAATATTCGTCAAGTTGAGACGCTTAGTAATGATGATAACATTGCCTTTTTAAAATTTCATATTGAAGTCTCAGGATTGGCACACCTATCTAAGCTTTTAGCGAAACTAGAGCAACAGCATGGTATTTTGCATGCTCGCCGCGCCGTCGCCTAGATATAAAATCACAAAGTACGTCCACTGAATCATAAGGTTATTATAAAAATATCATGCCTGAACTGCCTGAAGTAGAAACAACCAAAACCAGCCTTGCACCGTTATTAGGGCAACGCATCATCGATGTAAAAGTTTTCCAGCCAAAGCTGCGCTGGGCGATGCCAGATGATTTAGATAGCTTGATTGATTACACGCTAGATAGCGTTGAGCGCCGCGCAAAATATTTAATTCTTAACTTTTTACCTTTATTACCCAATGATGATAGCGCTGCGGCTCAAACTGATACGTTAGTACCACGTCAACTTTTGGTTCATTTAGGCATGTCGGGCAGCCTGCAACAGCAGAGCTACGGTACTGAAAAGCGCAAGCATGATCATCTCATCATTGTTTTTAAGGGCGTTAATAATACAAAATCCCAACTACATTACTATGACCCAAGACGTTTTGGGGCAGTGTTATGGCACAAAGATTATAGTGCTAAACTATTAGATCATTTAGGTCCTGAACCATTATCAGATGAATTTACTGCAGACTACCTGTATCAATTTATTCAACGGACAAACCTGCTTGATCACAGTGCTGATACCGTAGCAATTGGCAACGCCAAATCAAAGAAGCAGCCCATTGCTCGCGCTATAAAATCAGTCATCATGGAACAACAGGTAGTCGTGGGTGTCGGTAATATCTATGCGACTGAAAGCCTATATTTATCAGCTATTCATCCAGCCACCCCCGCTCACCAACTGTCCTATGCTCAGATGATTATTTTGGTCGATCATATTAAAGTTATTCTAAAAAAGGCGATAGCGCTTGGTGGCTCCACACTACGAGACTTCACCGTAGCAGATGGCCAAACCGGTTACTTCCAGCAGACATTAAATGTCTATGGTAGACAAGGGGAAACTTGTCCGCATTGTGATGCGGTGCTTGAGAATATCAAAATTAATGGTCGCGCCAGTGTATTCTGCCCCAACTGTCAGCCAATCCTTTAAATATTATCTGAAACTATCACTATCTGTTTCGCCTTAAGTACCAGAATAACTTAGGTATCAAGTCGTAGAATATGGCAGCACAATACTCTTGACTAAGTGTCTTATTATTTTGCACTAAGATTATTATATCGCGCGCCATTTTTGTTGCTTATTGACACACATCTTGCTTTAATAGTATGAGCACTTACATAAATAGTGCATAATATTTATACATCTGTAATATATTTAGCTTACTTATCGTTGCGCATTGTTTATATAGGGAGATTGTCTCTTTGTGGAAATAGCAGCAGCTAATAATCATACCAATTATGAATTTTAGGACATCGTTATGACTGTTAAAGCCAAAAACCAACGCACAGTTAAGCAAAAAGCCTTTACTATAGCCGCAAGCTTAAGTTTAATGGCTGCTACTATGCAGCCTGCCTTGGCAGCCATAGAAATTGATGAGACAGACTTTGGGCCTTCTTATGAGACAATGGTGGTTGATACTGTAGTGGGTAAACCTTTACAACTGGTCAGTGCCGTTGCTGGTACTGCCGCCTACCTAGTTAGTCTACCCTTCTCGCTTATCGGTGGTAATGCGGATCAGTCGCAGCAGAAACTTTTTGTTGAACCTTGGGACGCGATGGGACGTTGTTTAGGTTGTACTGTGGCTGAAGACAATTATTACAAATCACAAGTGACGAATGATAATGTTGTCCGTATTGTCGTTGACCAACCATCTGAGATTTTGATTAATACCAACGATTATGTCGTAGTTACGCCATAGTCTTTATATTAACAGCTGGTTAAATGATATATCTGTATTAAAGACAATGCATTTATAAATTATCCATAAAAAAGGCTAACGTCGTGTTAGCCTTTTTTTTAATCAAATCACCATATTTTATTTTGAAACAGTGGTGTTACTTAACTTAGCACTAATTTCACGAAGCAATTGCACCTCTTCTGAAGGTTGTTTTACCAACTCTTGCACTTCTTCTTTACGACGCATTTTATTAACCATTCTAACCATCATAAAAATAATGAATGCTAAAATTAAGAAATTAATCAGTACAGTAATGAAACTGCCATAGGCTAATACAGGAACGCCAGCTGCTTTGAGGGCATCATAGGTCATGGCAACACCTTCAGGCGCATCACCCAACACTAAGAACATGTTTTTGAAATTGATTTCGCCACCTGCTATGAAGGCCACTATTGGCATAATAATGTCTTCAACTAAGGACGTTGTGATAGTAGCAAATGCCCCACCGATAATGACACCGACCGCTAAGTCCATCACATTACCTTTTAAAGCGAATTCTTTAAACTCAGAAACCATACTCATTATTTTCTCCTCAAAATACCAATCTATAATCGAATAAGTATCTCAACAGTCGACCCAATCTTGAGCCTTAAGAGTAATAGTAAGAAACACTACTACTGTCAGTTATTCTGTCTATATTCTATGGAAATTACAACAAAAAAAAGCAGCATAAAATGAACCATATTCAGTTCACTCTATACTGCTAATTTTTTAGTTATCTTGATGCCCATTATTAAATAATAATGGCATCAAATGCTTAATAAAATATCAATCCAATAAATTACTCAGTAATTCATGGCTCAATATTAAGCACCTTTTTTACCACGGCCGTGACGCTTACGCTCACTTTCAGTCAAATAGCGCTTACGTAGACGGATCGCCTTAGGTGTTACTTCAACCAATTCATCATCTTGAATGAATTCAAGCGCTTGCTCAAGTGTGAACTTGACTGCTGGAGTCAACGTCAATGCTTCATCAGTACCACTTGCACGAACGTTGGTTAACTGCTTAGCGGTCGTTGGGTTAACAGCCATATCATCGTTACGTGAGTTAAGACCAACAATCATACCTTCGTAAACTTCAAGCTGTGGCTCAGCAAACAATTTACCACGTTTTTGCAGGTTAAATAGCGCGAAACCTAAGCAAACACCTTTTGCCATAGAAACCAAGACGCCATTCGAGCGACCACCAACATCACCGATCTTTTGTGGACCGTAATGTGAGAAGCTTGACGTCATGATACCTGTACCTGAAGTCAAGGTTAAGAACTCAGAACGGAAACCAATCAAACCACGGGCAGGCATCGTCGCTTCGATACGCATACGACCTTTACCATCAAGCTCCATATTAGTCATCTCGCCTTTACGCAAGCCAACCTGCTCCATGATAGAACCTTGATGCTCATCTTCAATATCGAAAACAACGTTTTCATACGGCTCTTGTAATTTACCATCCACTTCTTTGACGATAACTTCTGGGCCTGAAACACCCATCTCAAAACCTTCACGGCGCATGTTTTCGATCAATACAGATAAATGAAGTTCACCGCGACCTGATACTTTGAATTTATCAGGAGATTCTGTATCTTCTACACGTAATGCTACGTTATGAATCAATTCACGCTCAAGACGCTCACGGATATTACGCGAGGTCACAAACTTGCCATCACGACCAGCAAAAGGTGAGTTATTTACTTGGAAGTTCATTGAAACGGTAGGTTCATCAACGGTCAATGCTGGTAATGCTTCGACAGCACTAGGATCACAAATCGTATCTGAGATATTAAGCGAATCAATACCAGTAATACAAACGATGTCACCAGCTTGTGCATCTTCAACATCAATACGATCAAGACCATGATAACCCATAATTTTTAAAATACGGCCATTACGGGTATTGCCATTTTTGTCGATTACAGTCACTTGAGTATTGGTTTTAACTTTACCACGCTGAATACGACCAATGCCGATGACGCCAACAAAACTATTATAATCAAGGCTTGAGATTTGCATACGGAACGGTGCATCAGCATCAACTTGAGGAGGCTGAACCACATCAACAATCGTTTTGAAAAGTGGTGTCATGTCATCAGCCAAATCGTCAGCTTGCAAACCTGCAATACCATTCAATGCTGAGGCATAAACAACTGGGAAATCAAGCTGTTCATCAGTTGCACCCAAGTTATCAAAAAGATCAAAGATTTGATCCATTACCCAGTCAGGGCGCGAGCCAGGACGGTCAATTTTATTGATGACAACGATAGGTTTTAGACCTTGCTCGAACGCTTTTTGCGTCACAAAACGGGTCTGTGGCATTGGGCCATCAACCGCATCAACGACTAGAAGCACGCAGTCAACCATAGACATTACACGCTCAACTTCACCACCAAAGTCGGCGTGACCTGGGGTGTCAACAATGTTGATACGATATTCAGTATCATCAGTCTTATCTGTCCAGCGGATGGCTGTATTTTTAGCCAAAATGGTAATACCACGTTCTTGCTCAATATCGCCTGAATCCATTGCACGTTCAGCAATGTTTGCACGGTCGCCAAAAGTACCAGACTGATGTAATAACTTATCAACCAAAGTTGTTTTACCGTGGTCAACGTGGGCAATAATTGCAATGTTACGCAGGTGTTTGATATCGTTCGCCATATAAAATGCTCGTTTCGTCTTAAAAAAATGCAGTAGCAATAAGCGCCGCTGGATAAACTTTTACCATCAACCAGATAGATATTGAGTACTTACTTTTGGAAGACTGCACAATAGATGCGGTTAATCAAATAATTTCAATATAATCAAGTATCTACACTGATAAATTCATCATACAGATAGCTATGCTAATGTACATTCTGTCAATTTACAGAATGTTTGGGCAGCTAGTATAACATTATTGCTTCACAAATTTATGTAATAACTTGCTTTTCTCAATCCATAAATAAAAAAAAGCCACCCATTAGGTGACTTTTTTTGTAACTATATATTTAGTAAAACAATCGGTTCAATACTATTTACTGAACAACCATATCTTTAGTTTGTTCAACAGTCATTGTTTTGTCACCAGTGATGATGGCATAAACACGACGGTTCATAGCACGACCTTCTTCAGTGTCGTTTGGAGCGATTGGTTGGTCATAACCATAACCAACTGTTGATATACGGTTTGGAGCAATACCGAATTCGTTAGTCAACATAGATTTAACAGCAACGGCACGGGCTTCAGATAAACGTTGGTTATAACGTGCTGAAGGACCAGTTTTAGAAGCATGACCTTCGATACGTGCTGTAGAGTTAGGATACTCGCGCATCTTCTCTGCTACTTTAGCGATTTCAGGTTGATACTGTGATTTGATCGTTGATTTATCGTTATCAAAGAATACACGTAGTTCCATTTTCAGCTCATCAGTAATATCTACTGGTACTGGGCAACCGCGCTCATCTACTACAACATTCATAGGAGTGCCTGGGCATGCATCGATGCTATCAGGTACGCCATCACCATCAGAATCAAGATCAGATTCAACTACGACTACTGGAGTAGTATCGATAACTGGCTCTTGCATTGGTGGTACTGCTACTGTAGGTGCTAAATGGCCACCAAGTACAACTTCTAGACCGGCCAAAGCCATGCCTTCCCACCAGTTGTTATCAAAGTTATGAATCGCACGAGCTTCACCACGTAGGCTTAAAGCGTCGTTGATACGATACATAGCACCTAGACCTAGGTTACCAATAGTATCTTTAGACTCTGCAACTTCAGTACCAGCAGTAGTAGGATTCGTCTCACCAGTTTTAGTGTAAGTTTCTTGGTTTTCTACTTTAATCTTAGATTGACCAGCACCAACCAATACATATGGCTTGAATGCGCTATCAGTATAACCAGTAAATTCTTCAGTACCGATTAAGAAGTTACCAGAAAGCATGGTTTGTTCTACGTCAAAGCGGTTAACACCAGCTTTTGCAGAATCTTCAGAAGCTTCGCCGTTTGCATTTGATACACCATACTCTACTTGGAACTGAGTAGAAGGAGTTAGTTCAATACCTAGTGCAGCACCAGTGTATAAGCTGCTTTCTTTAGCTACGCCACCATTGTCATTACCACGACCATCAGCATTAGCCATAGGGTCGCCATTGACATTCTCATACAAATTTTTACCAGTTTTCAAAATTTCGCGTTGCTCGTCATGAGCTTCGCCAGTGTAATGATAACCTAGTAACAATGGGCTAATAGTTACGCCAGCATTAGCTGCTAAAGGTGCAGCTGCTACAGCAACCAGAGCTAGAGCAATTTTATTCAATTTCATGGACTTCCTCCAAAGGATAATTTGAGTGATGCATTAAGCAAAACCGCTTCTCAAGATACTCTAAAATAGACATCTTTTACGAATTTTAAGTGACAAAGCAAAACCAATTAAGGAGTAGCTTAGCGATTATCAATTCAGTTTACAACTTTTTTCGTTAACGAGCTACACATTATTACACGATAATGTCGTAACTAAAACACAATAACCAGCTTAAGTTACCTAGAACTAACACACCTTACGCTTTTTATCTTTTGTATGTCAGTTCACAATAGATAGTAAACCTAACAGTATCTATTGTCTGGGCGTATTTTAGTACAGTTAGTATTTTTTCTCTATTATTAAAACCAGTCATTCACTAATTGAAACATTTTTTGACAGTAGACATATATTCTGTTTATATTATATCACTCAACATTATTTCATACATCATAAATTTGATCATTACTCTAAAATTTCGCGCGCATATTGGCTCGATTTCACGCAATGATTGGATTGAATAACATTTAAAGAAGCGAGACTGTTTTATTGAACTACACTACTTATTATAGGTAACAAGCCTCATGGCATTGCTGCATAAAACATTATCAAGTTACAAAGAGCTCTCAGCATTTATGTTATGGGTTTTTACTTCAAATAAGCACAGGCTAGCTCAAAGCCGATTGATTCTTTATGTGTATCACAGATATATAGTATCTCTCTATAAAAGAGCACCTAATACAAACACTAGAACAGACCCAAGCACTGCTAATAGACATAACAAGGGTTTTACGCTGGTTGAACTTATCGTCACTGTATGTGTATTAGCAATTATAGTGACGATCGCAGCCCCAGTCATACGAACGCAATTAGCACGTATGGAAGCCAAACGGATTCAAAGTCAGTTAGAGAATTCTCTTGCCTTAGCCAAGGCTGAGAGTTACATCAGAAGACAGAATGTGATTGTTTGCTTGTCTGATACTGGAGGGCGCTGCCATAGAGACAGCGATAAGACACTTTTGTTATTCATAGATAAAAATGACAATAATCACTTTGATGCTCAGGTAGATTCATTAGTCGTTCAGCAGTCTTTAAATCCTAAATACAGTAAGCTAAGTTTACGAGTTGGAAGTCGACGCCACTACACCAAATTTTGGGGTGATAGTGGCAAACCACGAGGACATTTTGGCCATATAAAATACTGTCCCATTGTTGCTTATAATCAAGCAATGTATCTAATATCATTTAACCAAGGAGGTATTATTAAACAAAAACTTAATGAAGATCATCCCACCGAATGTGACGAATAAAAAACTACCACTAACATAAATTACCACTCACATTTTTTGATAGCTCTATATACATTGCTTCTTTCATCATAATGACGGCCTGCTCGAGTCCTACAAATACAGCGCCTGCAATGAATTCATGGTTAATATTCAACTTATAAATACCCTCAATTTTACGATAGCATCCACATTATCACATGTCAGACCATGACCTACGTTAATTAAGAGGTTCTTATCACTGCGTCGAGCAGTAGCAACAGCTTGCTTCATTCGTTTTAGCTCAGCATTTTGCATGTCCATATCGGCTACCAAGCTTGCTTCGGCATCAGCGCCTGTATGTAACCCAACAGCAGCCGCGCCGCCTTCTCGCATCAAAGAGCTTCGGCTAAAGGGCTTGGCTAACTAACCCCACGCGCTTGACGTAAAGTTGCTACGTGATCAATGTTTACACTTAATAAAAGTTTTTGCAAAGGGTTGTTAGATGAAGTTAGTGAAGCAGTGGTCATAAGAATTTTTTTTGATAACGAAACCCAATTAACTGATCAACGGTACAAGAATATGAAACTTTAGACAGTCTCAGCACCAATCAGATTGGTTATAGCACTTTGAGGATAGTGCTATTATTTATTGGTAACGCTGTTGCTGCTGCCATAGTAGGCGGCTTTGCAATGGTTGATAATCCATTAAATGGTCAATAAGCTGTCGATGAATTTTTGACCAATTATTTAAGGTTTTGTCAGTAATACCTAACTGAGTCATTGCAATGATATCAGTACCTTTGAAAGAATATTGCCCCATAGTATTGTCTAAATGCTCAGTCTGTATATCATTCTGCAAGACAGGCACTAAACCAACATCAGGTAAAAAACGATAAGAATCGTCAGGCTGAATGATGTTTTCAACACTATCGTGAGTCAACATTAAGCTAAAACCCAACTCATTGAATAAATGCTGCTCAAATTGACGCAAGCATAACCGTAATTCGTTGGCGCTCAAAGGTCGCCTAAGCTGAGACAGACTGTCCTGATAATGTAGCCATAATACTGGCATTGGATCTTCAGTCGACAACAACCGCCATAGTATTTCGTTTAAATACAACGCCGCATATTGATGTTGACCTGTAATATTTTCGTAGGGCAGTGCTTCTAGAACAGTGGCAATGCCATCATCTTTTGCTATGCCTGTTTGAGTTGTGTGTTGCGATGCAATATTGATCTGACTAAACGTTTTTAAATCTCGTTTACCAGTGGAAAAGAGCTGCAATGGCATGAACAATGGCGCGCCTTTTTTCCCAATACCATGGATCACGCCATGTTGCTGAGAAAACAGATAATATAAGGCGCGCTTTTCTTGATAAGGACGCTGATGCAATAAATAACCGACTAACGCTTCATTGCGCATTTCTTATTACCTCAGCATCGAGCATATAGAAAAGTGATTAAAGCGCTATTCTTCAATCAATATCCTAAGCTAGTCAATGCACGTTCGTCATCAGACCAGCCACGTTTCACTTTCACCCACAGTGTCAGCATGATTTTTTTATCAAATAACTGCTCCATATCTTTACGAGCATCCATACCAACTTGCTTAATACGCTGACCTTTATCACCAATCACAATGGCTTTTTGACCACTACGTTCAACATAAATAGTTGCATCGATGAAAGTACAAGCCTTACGTGGACGCCCTGTCTTTGGATCAGTGTGCGCAGGCTCATCTTTGAACCCATCAATCTGTACAGTTAAGTCATATGGCACTTCGTCACCAGCGCTACGCATAATTTTTTCGCGGATAATTTCACTGGCCAAAAATCGTTCTGAGCGGTCAGTAATTTGCTCGGTATCATAGATAGGAGCAGCAATAGGAAGATGCGAAGCAATCACTTCTTGTAGACGATCTAGGTTTTGGTTTTTTAAGGCAGATACTGGTACGATATCGGCAAAATCAAAACTGTCATTAAACGTTTCAATCAGTGGCAACACGCTGCCTTTATCTTTTAAGGTATCAGATTTATTAATAACCAATACCACATTTAAATTGGTGTCGCCAAGCTTTTGTAAAACCAACAAATCATCATCACGCCATTGATCTGAATCAACAACGAATAACACCAAATCAACATCTACTAATGCAGATACCGCAGCTTTATTCATACGCTCATTAATAGCACGTACTTCATTGCGATGAATACCCGGCGTGTCAACAAATACTGCCTGCATCTCATGATTTGACAAAATACCGTGGATACGGTGACGAGTCGTTTGCGGCTTACGTGATGTAATAGACAGCTTTTGACCCAATAAGTGATTCATCAAAGTCGATTTACCAACGTTTGGACGTCCAACGATCGCGACATAACCCGCTTTAAAATCATCAGCAATACCTGCATGACTACTAGGGGCAAAGAATTCTTCAATTGCCATATCGTTGTCTACAGTAGTATCTTCTGCTTGATTGATGCCATCGTTAGTAGTATCGATATTATCTTGGTTTTGATTCAATTCTGTGTTTTCGGTCATATTTTTGGCATTATCTTCATCATTGGATGGCAAGTCAGTACGATTGCTCATAGGTTAATCCTATAGAATTTATACCCAGTCAAATGGTGCTTAATGATGTATTGGCTGTATCAGCACTAAAAAAGCAAAACCATTATCGGCTGGGAAATATTTAAGGTTTTGAAATGTGTGACGTTTACGCTAATTCAAATAAACGATTTTTAAAACGTCACTTAACATATACTGTCAAAAAAATTGGTATGTGCTATCCATAGGTTAATCCTAGTTAGGATCGCTTTTTAGCTGAGCTCGGCAGTTTATGCAACTGGTTAATCATTAGTTCTGCTGCTTTTTGTTCAGCGATACGGCGGCTCTCACCAGATTCAGTAATATCAGCACAGTTATTGATATTAACATGGCAACGTACAACAAAAATTTGATGCGGCGCGTTACCACGTGTTTCCATTAGCTCATAATGTGGCAGATCAAACTGCTTAGATTGCAGCCACTCTTGCAATCGGCTCTTGGCATCTTTTAACGCTTTTTGGTCATTAACGTTGTCAATCAAATCACCATACCATGAGAGAACACAATCACGAGTAATATCCAAATCTTGGCTGTCTAAATAAATAGCACCAATCAAAGACTCCACAGCATCAGCCAATATAGAAGCGCGATTGCGCCCACCACCTTTACGCTCACCTATCCCTAATATCAGATGATTAGAGAGCTCTAAGTTTTGCGCAATAATAACCAATGATTCTTGACGTACCAAGGTGGCACGCATACGAGTCAAGCGACCCTCATTTTGGCTAGGATAGCGATGATATAAAGCCTCACCCACAATCATTCCTAACAGAGCGTCTCCTAAAAACTCTAAACGCTCATAATTTTTTTTGCTATCAAATGAGCGGTGTGTCAACGCAAGTTTGGGGAGACTCAAGTCCTTAAACACATAGCCTAACTTGCGTGTTAATACGGCTAACTGCTGAATAAATTCTGAGCTAACAATCAGCGTGTCGACAGACGTGCTATTTTGTTGAGGAGTAGTAATCGCTTGGGAATGCTGCAAAGTTGGTTTCATGCGTGGCTTGTGGTTATCCCTTCTGTTTTACTGATTTGGTTAGTAATAGTATGGATTAATGAATATTATAAAGATATTCAGAGATTAAAAAGTTTAAGAGTGATCTAACATTCTTTTTAGTTACTCTGCTGTTGTCATATCGATATCACCTTCGAAGCGATTGACGATATCAACATTACCAAAGAAATTGTTGGTGACTGCATATTCTTTACGAATAGCCAATTGTCCCGTCTTTTTATCAATAAAAGTAAATACGTCTTCCGCCTGAGTATCATAATCAGCATTAATAGATAGCTGTCTATTAACACGCTCGACAAACTGCTTGGCCGTCTCATTATTATTATTTGCCTCCTTAAGCTGTGCGCTTAAGGTCTTGGTCAATTGATAATCACCGATCTGAGCAGGTACGATAGCAACCATCAATTTGGCAGCAACTCCTAACACAAGAATAATTAAAACGATACTCGTTACGCTAGCACCACGCTGTGTGGCGATTCCAGATAATTGCTGCACTACGATATCCCTCTACTGGTAAACAACTATTTTTTAGGAGCTACCGAAATACTAGGTAGCCGTTTATTAGATAGCAACAATATTAGCATAAAACTATTATCGATAAATCAACCAATAGAGCGTCTCATAATCTTAATTACATAATCTTAATCAATAGTACCATTGCGTTCAAAGGTTGGTAAATTAATTCCGGGTGGCTTATGCATCCAGATATAAACCGCTTTACCCGCTAAATTCTCATCAGGAACAAAACCCCAGAACCGACCATCAGCACTACGATCGCGGTTATCGCCCATCACAAAATACTGACCTTCTGGAACGCTAATACGCCATTTAGTACCTGCTGAGCTAACCACTTCTGGCGATTGCTGCTGCAAAAATGGTGCATATTGAGAGCTATTCATACCATTCAAGTAACGAACAAGATGCTTGTTTTCACCTTGTGTTTCCTGAAAGTATTGCGCCTCACCCTCTTCTTGCTGACCCATCGCTGCCGCACTGTCTTCGGTCAGTACTTGCCCTGGACCAATTTGTCCTGGTAAATAAAGCTGTGAGGTCAACTCAGGGTTTGCCGCAAACTCAACAGGCTTAGTATCAACTGGGACATCGTTGATAGAAAGTGTCCCTTGATCATAACTAACAGTATCACCAGGCAAACCAATGACACGCTTAATATAATAAATACTTGGGTTTTCAGGATAGCGGAATACCGCCACATCACCATGTTCAGGCGCGCCCGTATCCAGCACTTTGTTATACGTCAGCGGTAGGCGCACCCCGTAGGCATACTTATTAACCGCAATAAAATCGCCCGTATATAATGTCGGCACCATAGAAGATGAAGGGATATTAAAAGGCTCAATCAAAAACGAGCGTACTATTAACACCACTGCCAATACAGGGAAAAAATCATAAGCCCAGCGTACCAAGAGACTTTCTTGACCACGCCCGCGAGTTTTACGCTGTTTCAGGGTCAGCTTATCTAATAGCCAAATAATACCCAAACCAATGGTTAATGGTACTAAAATTAAATTAAAATCAAAATCCATACTCAATTGCCTATTAACGAGCGACTTATCTGGCTATCTATACTATCAACTGCGCCACTAATTACACCAAAAAAACTATCGTTGACCAGTCAATTAGTAATGACTTACTCAACCTGCAATACCGCTAAGAAGGCTTCTTGTGGAATCTCCACATTACCGACTTGCTTCATACGTTTTTTGCCGGCTTTTTGCTTAGACAGTAGCTTTTTCTTACGCGACACATCACCGCCATAACACTTAGCCAAGACGTCTTTACGCATGGCTTTCACTGTACTACGCCCAATAATTTGGCTACCAATCGCGGCCTGAATTGCCACATCAAACATCTGACGCGGAATCAATTCTTTCATCTTAGTCACCAAAGCATTACCACGATAGCGTGATTGGGTTTCATGAACAATCATGGCCAGCGCATCGACTTTTTCGCCATTGATTAATACATCTACTTTAACCAATTTATCGACTTGATAACGCTCAAAATTATAGTCAAGTGAGGCAAAACCGCGCGAAACGGATTTTAGACGGTCAAAGAAGTCCATGACCACCTCTCCCATCGGAATATCAAAGATCAGCTGTACTTGACGACCCATAAAACGCATATCTACCTGTACGCCGCGGCGCTCGATACAAAGCGTCATGACATTACCTAAGTAATCTTGCGGTACTAAAATCTGACAGCGGGCAATGGGCTCACGGAACTCTTCAATATTATTCGGCTCAGGGAGTCTTGATGGATTATCAACATACATGATATCGCCATTTTTCTTGACGATCTCGTAGATAACGGATGGCGCAGTAGTAATCAAATCCAAGTCATATTCACGCTCTAAACGCTCTTGGATAATCTCCATGTGCAGCATACCAAGGAAACCACAACGGAAACCAAAGCCTAGTGCATCTGAGGTATCAGGCTCGAAGAACAATGACGCATCGTTGATTTGTAGCTTTTGCAGCGCTTCACGGAATTTTTCAAAATCAGTAGAATCAACAGGGAACATACCGGCATAGACTTGCGGAGTAATCTGTTTAAAACCTGGAATACGCTCAACGTCTGGCGTTTTGGCGTGGGTAATCGTATCACCCACTGGCGCGCCAGCGATATCTTTGATACCAGCAATAATAAAACCGACTTCACCCGCCTCCAAGATACCCGTATCGACAGGCTTGGGCGTAAAGACACCGATCGAGCCGACTAAATGCGACTCTTTGGTTGATTTGATATAAAGTTTATCACCTTTTCGGATAGTACCTTCACGTACCCGAACTAAAGACACAACGCCTAGATAGTTATCAAACCAAGAGTCAATAATCAATGCTTGTAGTGGCGCCTCACGATCACCAGTCGGTGCAGGGATAAATTCAACCAATGCTTCTAGCAGTTTATCGACGCCCAAACCCGATTTAGCAGAAACTCGTGGTGCATCAACTGCGTCAATACCAATGATGTCTTCAATCTCTTGAATGACACGCTCAGGCTCGACTTGTGGCAAATCAATTTTATTTAGTACCGCCATGACTTCTAGACCCTGATCAACGGCAGTATAGCAGTTGGCCACGGACTGAGCTTCCACCCCTTGCGCGGCATCAACGACCAATAGCGCCCCTTCACAAGCGGCTAGTGAACGCGACACCTCGTATGAGAAGTCAACGTGTCCTGGAGTATCGATAAAGTTGAGCTGATAGCGCTCACCATTAGGATGATCGTAGAATAAGGTTACCGACTGCGCTTTAATGGTGATACCGCGCTCACGCTCAATATCCATGGAGTCAAGTACTTGCGCCTGCATCTCGCGATCTTGCAAGGCACCGCACATTTGAATAAAACGATCAGCAAGCGTCGACTTGCCATGATCAATGTGGGCAATGATTGAAAAGTTACGAATATTTGCTAATGCAGTCACAAAGCGCCTACTAAATTAAGGGTGATAGAATAATAAAATTAAGAAATAAATACTGTCAGGCGCAACCGCTAAAATAACTGTCCATCGTTGAAGAGAAAATAATTAGAATCAGCTTATTTGCCAATATTATCATCTCCAATCAACCGCTCAGGACGTCAACTCTTATGCGCAGGCATGAAAGAGTATTCTAGCAGTTTTCTACCATAAAGTAAGGCGATTTTATTAGCAGAGGGATGATTTACAAGTGAAGTTACGAGCGGATAACTATACAGATAGAAAGCGAGCGGCTTGATAGCACCTTATTCACTTCGACAAGACTCATGCTAACTGAATATGAACAATCAATAATCTACTGAGGGGTATTGGTTTTGGACAGATCGCTCTCTATGGGTTCACATCCTGCGCTATGCAGATATTTATGCATCCATGGTGACTTACCGTAAAAAGCCCCGTTGATTTGAGTTTGCTCTATCAAGTATTCACGGAATCTAAGATAAAACTCATTATCTGGGCGGTTAGGTTGTTGCCAAAACTCATTCAGTGGTTTTTGATCTATCAGTTTCGGCGTATCATAAATCGCACGACCCATGATCTTGGTAGGTTTTTTGTGATATACCGATTGCAAACCTGTCGTGCTATTAATGGTCACCATCCCAATACTGTGTTTCATCAAGGTTGGCAGGTGCATGTCGCAACCATAAAATACACGATCCGCCACTTGATAGCGTCTAGCCAAGCTAGATACCAGCTCGCGATAATCTCGATGACCACGATCTAACGGATGATGCTTAAATACCAGTAACTGCTGCTTATCAGCATACTCTGCAAAGCTGGTAATAGACTCATCAATAAACTGCACCACATCACGGTAGTCACTATGATGGGTAATCTGCGAGTCATTATGTACTTGTAAACTAATCAAAAAATAATTATTACTTTGTTCTTTGGTCAGCTTATTTTGCAATTGCTTATCAGGTAAATACCCTCGCAATTTACGCCATGGTGCTTTGAGCCAAGCGATTGCTTCTTGCCACGCTGTCATACCGCGATAGTGCGAATAATGCGGATAGCGACTTTTGTATATCCAAACGATAATATAGTAGACAATCGCAGCGATACTCAAACGATAAAAACGATTGTGAGTATACAGTGGTTTATCATTGGCTTTTTTGAGCGCTTTAATATCTGCCGTATTTAAGCGCGAATAGCCATTAATGCCATATTCTTGCAATGTAATGTAATCGGGACGCAAGTAGCCTTCTTCAAATACAAAAAAAGAGGTGCCCAACTGCTCACTGATACAAGCAGCTTGGGTGTGATGCGGACGACAATCACCAAAACAGACAATCGCATCAATGCTATTTTCTTCAATGAAAGCCTGCAACCAAGAAGAGAACTGCGCTAAGGTATCAGTATATTCATAGGTATTATCATGATGATAAAAGAATGCATCACCTGCATTAAAGTTAATCTTACTAACTTTAATATTTTGAGTTTGCAAAAATGTCGAAAAACGGTTAAAGAATCCGCCCATCTTTCCTTGTAACAGCAAGACGTGTCGATGAGTAAGCAAGTGAGACATCGAAGCTGCCATAGTATTGAATTACCATTAATGAGAAGATGAAGGATAAAAGCGGGAGTACTTATTAAACAACTTGAATATTAAGCCGTGTGAATACAAATCAATCATCACTGATTATACCGAAAAAGTCCCTACTTGTCGCAATGGATTTGCGTCACAAGTTTGGAATAAACTAACGAGATAGTTTACGCAGGCGCTGCTGCCATTGATGACGCTGCTGCATAAAACGAGTAGTCGCTTGGCGTTTAAAATTTTCAGATAGCGTGGGTAAAACTGAAGTCGCATGGTTAATCGAGCTATTTATAGGGTTAGATATTTGCGCTTGAGATTCTGTATTATGAATATCTTTAAGCAAAGGAGCACTTTTAGGAGGGTATAAATAGTCAATCACTTGCTCTACTTGTGCAAGCCCGTAGCCATTAGGTAAACGATATAAGGGATAGCGAATAAGCGCACAATATAACAATTGCTCAAGCGTTAATGCAGTGTCGCGTTTTCGTCTCTCTAAATAGTCAGCTTTCGGTGAAAACTGGGCATCAATATCTGCCGTTAACCCCCAACCAGCATAAAACGGTAAGCCGTAGCAAGTAACGTCTAAACCGCGCAGCAACGCCTCAAAGCCAGTCAATGAGCTAATCGTATGTACTTCATCAACACACTCTAAGCAATCAGGCATCGCGGTATCATAGGCGACGGCACTGACCTGTTGTAAAAACTCTGCGCTAACCTTACCAGCCCTTAGTCCTGCTTCAACATCAGGATGCGGCTTATAAATAAGATAAGCATTAGGGTTGTCTTGGCATACACGCTCAATCAAGCCGCTGTTGGTTTTGATCGTTGAGCCGCAGTACTGCACCGATAAATCATCTTCGACTTGACCGATGATTAGAAGACGACGCTTGCCAGATACCCTAGCCTCATCCATCCAAGAAGTATGCTGGTTATTAGCACTGTCGACCTCAGCCCCAACATTGTATTTACTCACCCGCTGATTCAGCAATTTATCTTGCAGCTGTTTTACACGGACACTTTGCTGTGGGTTCAGTGCTTGACAATGACGTAGCAACGTCTCTAAATCTGAGGGCTGGGTCGCATCATAATAAATGCCTTGCTTGTCTATGACGACCGACAACGGTGCTAACAACGTCGCGCCCAAACCATTTGAGCGGATAAATCCATCTTCCATACAGTATATAGACGGTATGGACAAATGCGGCTGTTTCTCAAGCTTACGCTGTAATTTATTTTTTACTTGTTGCCGCTTAGCCAAACCCCACACTAATAGAGGCTGCTGATAATCAACACGAAAATGATCAGGATGCAGTAGATTCTTGAGACGTGGCTTGGGTTTGATAAATAATGTCGTACGCGGTAGATTCGTAAAAGCTTTTACAAATGGTAATTTCCAGCGACTAAATTCATATATCGTGAGATCCCCTTCAAGGCGCGCTTGCCAATATCGATTAGTCACTAGCCATTCTATCGCTGTATCAATATCACAGGCTTGCTTGGTGGCCGGATCTACATAACGACTATAATCTATATAGGCGCTATAAAATAACGTTTCTAACGTTGCAGATTTTTTTTTAGCAAATGATGTAGGAAACAACGCAGGATTTGAATGTCCCTGAGCCTCTAACAGTTTGCTAACAAGTTTTTGACGACGTTTCTCGACCGCTTTAAGCAGATTTTTGGGTGCGCCGCTGTCATCAGTTAGACCCCAGCCACTATACCAATTAACCCCGAAGCAATGTACTGTTTTACCTAACATCAACGCTTCAAAGCCCATATGGGAGCTGACCGTATAAACATGGTCAACTTGCTCTAATAGCTGGATAGGATTGAGTGCTTGAGTTAATAGCCGAACCTGCTTAGGTAATTTTAAACGGGTCAGGTATCCCGATTTTGACGCAGGATGTGCCTTTATCCAAATATGGGCGTGAGGATGATTACGACACGCAGATGTTAACATCTTCTTAAACTGACGTTTATCCGCGCCTGCACCAGTGATAGAAGCATCACCAACCACTTGGTCAATCAATAAAACATGCGATTTCAAGGAATCTGCCGTTGTGTTAACGCCGTCTTGATTCATCAATTCATTCAAGGACGGACAATCGATCACTGCGTTATATTTACTGAGCTGCTCATTACAAATACGTGCCATCAATTGCCGCGCGCGCACTTCATTCATTTCATAATTATTGGGCGTAGTAGCATTTTTAGTACGCTCAATAATCAGCCGCTCAAGGCGTGAGTCATACGTCGTATCAAAATAAATACCAAGGTCATCGACGACGACACTCAGGCCATGACGGCTACTAACACCAGAATCTAATGAGCGCAAAAAGCCATCTTCGACACTTAATGTCTCAAGCTTTTGCCGCTTAGCCACTTTATTAGCTCGTTGATAACTTTTTTTGCGACCCCAACCGATAAAGGCATCGGGTTGCTGAAAAGAGAGAGAGGAACTGGACAAATGAGTTATCTGATTTTTTATCATGTTTGGTAATGGCAATGCAGACAGTAAATGCGTTTTACCTGCATTGATACGTTGCGGTATACCTGACCACGGATACCAGCGCTGAATATCTGCCTGCAATACCTGAGACAAAAGTACATTGTTTTGACGCATACCCTTACCAATGACCGCCAAATGCTGTGGCAATTGGTATGCGGATGATGGCAAAAGCAAGGCATTATCAGAGTGAGAGGTAACTGCCACATTGACATCATCTGCCGCGCTTTTTGCCATTTCTAACACCCTTATTCATTACTTTTGCATCTATCTATGTAGATGACTTGTTCTCTTGTTATACAACTTTTCAATAATGGTTATAAATCGAGAACCACTTTAGCAGCAATGGCCAACTGATAAACAATTTGCGATAAGCCACGAGCAATTTCTACGCGCTTGGTTTTGACTTTTGGTAATACCATAATCTCATCGCCTTGCTGGATACGGTAAGCGGTATTGACCACCTCGCTGGCGCCATTTTGATGGATAATCAAGATTTCTTTAACATCAGCATTGTCAGAGAAACCGCCTGAATTGGCAACATAATCACCAACGGTATAATCTGGATTAAAGGTCAGTGCGCCTTGTGCTCGTACTTGACCATTAACGGTAATGACAGACGTTTGCGCAGGTATCTCAATGATATCACCTTGCTGCAGAATAATATCCTGCCACGAATTCGGGACGACAACAATTTGACCCGTCGTTTTAACATTACGCGCTTTGGCAACAAACTGCTTAACCAACGCTGCATCGTCTTGACGCAGTGCTGCTTCTTCACGAGTGGTCGACTGCGTGGCAAGCGTCAGCTCTTCTAGACGATCGAGCGACTCATTAATCATGCGTTTTTGTTGCTCAGCAACAGACTCACGATAAATGGTCAGATGAGTCAGTTTAGCGAGTGGGCTTGGCTGTAGCTGTGGCACGATGTCCTTTAAGCGAGCGCCATATGGCACAACCATGGCACCATTACCCGTATGCGCACCTTTTACTTGCACCGCGATTGTGCCCGCATAACGATCGGAGGTAACTACCATCTGATCACCATTATAAACAGGCACGTTTTGAGCTTCTGCCAACGAGTAATATTCCGCCGTCTGTGCACGTCCTGCACTACGAGTGATACTAACGTTGGTCGCATTTGCTGCGGGATTGGCCACTTGCAACACATCACCAATGGTTAGATCGTTCACATCAAATTCAAAGGTATATTCGTTTTGAACTTGGCCGCCCACTTCAAAGGTTTTTTTCTGCGGCGCGACCGTAATCACATCGCCATCACGAAATGAGAATGCTTGTAATTTACCCGCTAGTAAAAAATCATACAGGTTGACTTGCTGTAGCATTTGCCCATTACGTTTGATTTGAATATCAATGTAACTACCACGAGTCGGATCAACACCGCCCGCTCTATCTAAATAAGACAATACGGAATCTGCTGCTAAACCTCCGTAATAACCAGGTTGTTTAACGAAACCTGTTACAAATACTTTCACTGGCTGTGCTTGCTCTAATGAGGCATAAACGCCAACGTTCGAGCGATAAATACGACTGACAGCACTTTTTACCACATTTTGCAGACTGCCATTTTGAACACCTGAGACACGTACTGGACCGATATTTGGCAAGAAAATATTGCCTTGTGGGTCGACGGTCATGGTAGCCGCATATTGATAAGCGCCCCACATCCGTACTTGGACGTTATCACCCGGGTTGATCACGTAACTGTCATTAAAGGTAGAACCAGAAGTAGTCGAAAATGCTCCACGGAAGAGCTGCTCACCAAACATCATGTCTTGCGTGTTGATTTCTTGATAGGGGCGCGTGGTATTGATGACTGACTGACTTGGCAAGCTTGAGGCATTAACCGCTTCTTGCGCGGTCGCCTGTCCTGATACACCACCTGCAAATGCCTGTGTTGAGACATTGATGTTATTGCGGTTTTGGTCTTGACTCATGCTGTTATTGCTGGTGCCAAAGCTAGATCCTGAGATTTGATCAGCATAACTGCCTGCTGCTAGTGCTGATACACTGCTGGCGGCCATGGCCAAACTTAACACTTTTATCACGGTCACAAGAGGACGTGGTTTCATATTCATGAGTGGTATTCCTTTGCTGATCTATCGATCATTACTGATATCTGGTGTGTTAAAACTAGCTACGATGATCACGGACAACCGCCATCACTAGGCGCACAAATCCATAAAGCATCAAAAGCAAAGCCAAAGATGTCCAAATAATATAAGCACGGCGTGGATAAGTTGCTTCTTCAGCTTGATATGGTGTTGAGATGACAATCAAATTTTTCATCTTTTTAAAGGCTTCTAAACGTGCCTTCTCAAGTGAAGATAACGACAATTTATAGAGCTCAGTAGCAAAATCAACATCTGCCTTGATAGTCTCAAACTGTACCGCTTGACGGTTCAACTTGGTAGTATTCGGTGATGTCAGCTTGGTTTGCTCTTGACTGATTTGCTCCTCAACCGCTTGAATCTGACTTCTTAATGACACTACTTGCGGTGCATCTGGATTTAGATAGCTGAGTAATTGACGCTCTTCGGTACGTAATGAGCTTAATTGCGCTTGCAAACTACCAATCAGCTGATTCACAATTTGAGCATTGGATTGTGGATCGTAAATCTCATTTTCGTTTTGATACTTTAATAGCTGCTCTTTGGCATCATTTAGGCGATCTTGTGATTCATCTAACTGTGTCTCAGCAAATACCAGCTGATCACGAGCCACCTCTTGTGAAATACGGTTGACGAACTGCTCAGACTCATTGAGGATCGTTTTATTCAGCTCAAAAGCATACTTTGGATCAAAGGCTTCCGTCGATACTGACAGCACATAGCTTTGCTCGTCCAGATTGATGTGTACACGCTTTTTGAAGTACTCAAGTAATTCTTCTTGTGTGGCATCAGGCTCAATCTCATTGAGCGGATCTGAGCCATCGACATGATACGCTTCGCGGAACTTGAACTTATTATCAAGGCGCTTCACCATATCATTGGATAGAATATACTCGGTCAGATAAGTCGCATCTTCTTTACTGGTACTGTTCACACCCAACAAGGCCGACAGTCCACCGCCAGAAGGCACACTGGTATCACTGACTTGTTTGACCACCACATCAGCCGTCGAAATAAACCGCGGATGAGCAATGGTCATGACATAAAATATCACCAACGCCCAAGGGAGGACCACCAAGCCAATAAACAGCGAGAAGTCAATTATCTTATTTTTTCGCTTTGTGGACATGCTCTTCATATACCTCAATCGCTTCTGTTGTGTCTTCAAAGACGTGTGCTGTTTGATCCATTAGCACAATACCAATATCACAATTACGCTTAATATCACCGATGTTATGCGATACGATCAAAAACCCTGCTTGTTCACGGCGCGCGGCCAATATCTCTTCACTACGCTTACGAAAAGCCGCGTCACCAACGGCACCTGCTTCATCAAGCATATAATAATCAAAATCGAAGGCCAAACTTAGCCCAAAGGTTAATCGCGCTCTCATGCCTGACGAATAACTTTTTACCGGCATATCGAAATAGTTTCCGATATCTGCAAACTCTTCCACAAAACGAATTTTTTCGTCAATATAGGGACCGCTTGAATAAAGACGGCAAACAAAGCGGACATTTTGACGACCCGTCAAACTACCTTGGAAACCGCCGGCTACCCCTACTGGCCAAGAAATCGTCGAGTCGGTAATAATCTCTCCGTGATCAGGCTTATCTAGTCCGCAAATAATACGCAGCAAAGTCGATTTACCCGCCCCGTTACGACCGAGTAAACCCACACTTTTTTTATCACCAATAGTCAGATTCAAATCTTTAAATAGATAATGCCGACCCTGCTTGGTCATAAAGGACTTAGAAACATTTCTAATTTCAATCATTTGTTTGTCCTAAGTTAACACTGGTATCGCAATTAATGATTTATTTAGAACGTATAAGATCTTTTTCTACTGCTTTGTACAATAGTAAGCCAAAGAAATTAACACTTACCATCCATTTCAAAAAATAACCGATATCAATATGATAAGCCGGATAGTTTGGCGCAAGTGCATGACGCATAAGCTCAATATTATGAATGAAAGGATTATAGAGCAAATAGCTAAAATAGGGCTCAGGGATAATATGAATTGAATAAATAATCCCAGATATGAAATATAAGATAGTAAAAATCAAACCTATAATTTTGCTGATTTCACCACCATAATAACCGACAACCATCATAATCATCGCTAGACCAAACCCAAACAAAAATAAGGTCAACCAACAAAACAATACTACATTCAAATGTGCAAGGCTGATGGGAATACCAATGAATGCAAGTATGACTAACAACAGTACAAAGGTAAAAAAATAAATCACTAGCTCTAGAAATGAACGGGCAATAATGACGTCAATATGCCGTACTGATCGATACATTAAAAGCCCTTGATTGGCCTCAACTGCTCCTAACGATCGTGTTGCTATGGTACTCATCATACGAAAAGGCACTAGGCCTGCCACCAGAAATAACATGTAGTCCATTCCTGGTAGTACACGAGTCATAATAGCGCCAAATATTATCAAATAAATAGCAACTTGAAACATTATCTCTAATGGCGCCCACAGATAGCCCAAGCGATAACCACTAAAGCGCGTTTGCAGCTCACGCATCAGCAAAGCATGGAATGCTGCACCCATGACTTTCAGACCACTGCGGTGCTTAATAGGACGATAAGGAGGTAGTTGTACAGACATGGCGTTACAGGACTTTACCGAAAACAGCCCCTATGATAAGTAAGAGGGACATAAGTTACAACAATTAATCTGTACCTAAACAGATAAAGCTATGATTTAGCAAGAAATCAATAGGTAATTATAATTTTATGGTGCGCATTGAGCCATTCACCATATTATGAAATAATTTATTTCAGGCAAAAAAATACCAATCAAATAATGATTGGTATTTTTAATACTACAGGTATTGCTAAAAATGGTGGCGATGAAGAGACTTGAACTCTTGACCTCACGATTATGAGTCATGCGCTCTAACCAGCTGAGCTACATCGCCATTTTAGGATGCAAATTTTACCCAAGATGTTGACTGTCGTCAACCCCTATAAGGGCATTTTTTTGCAAAAAAGATGAATTTTATTCAAATTAGCTGCATTTTTATCACGAACAATAAAAAAGGTTTGGTAAACCGATAAGCCGGGTTCTGTCGTGGACAATCATTCCTCTAGGCGCACAATCGCTCGTACGCTCAAGCAACCTACCCGCATCGAACGCGGGCCGCGCCATGCCGATGCCTATTTGGTCTTGCTACGCGTGGAGTTTACCATGCCGTGAACTGTTGCCAGCCACGCGGTGCGCTCTTACCGCACCCTTTCACCCTTACCGATGACATGAATATCTTGCGATACTCATATAAGCCGAAGGCGGTCTACTCTCTGCTGCACTGGTCGTCAAGTTACCCTGCCCAGCCGTTAGCTGGCACGCTGCCCTATGTAGCCCGGACTTTCCTCCCCTGCATGTCTGTTGCCAGTGTGCAGCGGCGATTGCCTAGTCTACCAAGCGCGCTAGTATAGCAAAATTAATGAGGCTTTCGGAAAGTTTTTTTGTCTTATTTTTAGCACTGATTTATACAAAGTTTTTAGGGAGTATAAAATCCATATTGCCACTGCCATCATGCTCTTGTACAGATAAGGCTAACCAATGCGCCATTGGATAATGCTGTGCTAGATAGTTTTGTAGAAAATCAATTGTGCTATTTGCAATCTCAACATCCGTCTGAGCAGCATTATCATGGATATGATTATAAATAACACTATGTACAGATAACCAACGTACTTTTATTGCCTCTAAACTCAGTAACGTGTGATTGATGCTACCAAGCCGACCTGAGGTGACCAAAACAACCGGATAGCCTTGCTCAGCAATATAATCTAAAGTTAATAGTTGCTCAGTGATTGGCACTAATAATCCGCCTGCGCCTTCTAAGAGCACCACATCGTAGCTTTGTTGCAATTGCTGCGTAGATTTAGTGATGATTTCAGGGTTTAAAGTTGCATTGGCAAGTGCGGCGGATAAATGCGGTGACGCAGGCTTCTCATAACGGTAAGGACAAGTGGTGAAATTAAGGTCGCAAGGTTGCAACGGAAGGTTCATCAGCTGACGATGGATAATAATATCATCAGCAATTCCCATCTCACCACTATCTGGATTTATTGCGACACCAGTTTGCACCAGCTTTTGGGTAATAACATTAATACCTTGCTGCATCAGCGCTTTGGCAATCATACCCGTCGCATAAGTCTTGCCGATGTCGGTATCGATACCAGAGATAAAGAGAACGCTCATCATTAACCCTTTTGCGTTAAATAAATACTGACCACTTTTAATAACGCTTGGCAAAGGGTAGCAAGTTCGTCATCTGCAATCACATAAGGCGGCATGATATAAACCAGTTTCCCAAATGGTCTGACCCAAATACCATTCTCAATCAATAAAGCCTGAAAGATAGGCATCTCAACAGCGTCATGTAACTCAATGACTGCGACCGCACCCAAACAACGTACCTCAGCAACACCTTCTAGCAGCACAGCTGGCGCTAGCTGCTGCTCCATAGTCCGTTGCATATTTGCAGTACGTGCTTCAATATCATAGGAGAGTATTAAATCAATTGAGGCACAAGCGACGGCACAAGCCAGCGGATTGCCCATAAAGGTCGGACCGTGCATCAGTGCCGGATAATCACTTTGGCTAATGGTATCGGCAATTTTTCGAGTGCATAAAGTCGCCGCAAAAGTCATATAACCGCCAGTTAATGCCTTGCCAATCGTCATGATATCAGGACTGATACTCGCATGCTCACAAGCGAATAATTTGCCACTACGCCCAAAACCAGTCGCGATTTCATCGGCAATTAGTACTACTTTGTATTTATCACACAATTTGCGAAGCAGCTGCAAATACTGAGGACTATAAAAGCGCATCCCGCCTGCGCCTTGAATAATCGGCTCGATAATAAATCCAGCCAACTTATCGCTATTTTTATCAAAGAAATCCGTTAATTCATCATATTCAGACTGGCTAATATCACGTTCAAAGCCCATTGGCGGAGCTGGCACAAAATGCTGCATCGGTAATTGCTTACCATAGAGACTATGCATGCCATTGATAGGGTCGCAGACACTCATCGCATGCCATGTATCACCATAATAGCCAGAATGGGTCGAGGCAAATTGCTGCTTGTCTGGGCGCTTAGCGGCAATTTGATATTGCAATGCCATCTTAAGCGCAACTTCTACCGCAATGCTACCGCTATCGGCATAAAATATCGCATCCAGTCCGGCAGGCACAATTGACAGCAGTTTTTTGCCCAAATCGATGGCGGGCTGATGGGTCAAACCACCAAACATGACATGCGCCATTTTACCCAACTGCTCAATAATTGCCGCGTTTAGTTTGGGGTGATTATAGCCATGGACACTCGCCCACCACGATGACATCCCATCGATCAGACGCGTACCATCTTGCGTGACGATATAAATACCATCAGCGTGATCAATCACAATATTAGGATAAGTCGGCGGTAAGCTGGCGTACGGATGCCAGAGATGTTGCTGGTCAAAGTCGTTCGTTGATTTCGTAGATGAGAGTGATTCTGTCATATTTTATTGACCAGTAATGCGTTTATATTTTGACAACAAATCGCTTTCGGTTTCGACATGATTGGGATCATGAGGAATACAATCGACAGGGCAAATGACTACGCATTGCGGCTCATCAAAATGACCGACGCATTCGGTGCATAAATCAGGGTCAATCACATAAATGTCATCGCCCTCTGAGATGGCTTCGTTTGGGCAGGCAGGCTCGCACACATCGCAGTTGATGCATTCATCAGTAATTAATAACGCCATAGACTGATCCTTATATTTTACTTATAGCACTTGCATCGTTGGCTTTGACGATTTCGATGCGTTTAAATGTTCGACACATCTTCATTGTCAGCAGGTATTTTGCTATCTAAGATTGAGTTTTTCAGCAAAAGCTTGTGACACACATGGCGGGACAAATTTAGTCACATCACCACCGAGTTTGGCGATTTCTCGAATCATCGTCGAGGAGATGAATGAGTAATTCTGCGATGGCGTTAAAAACACCGCTTCAAAGTTTTCATCAAGCTCACGGTTCATATTGGCCAGCTGAAATTCATATTCAAAATCTGACATCGCACGCAGACCTCGTAAGACAGCGGTGGCGTTTTTTTCACGCATAAAGTCAACGAGTAGACCTTCAAAACCCACCACCGATACTTGTGGTAAGTCAGCAAATACTGTCTCCACTAAGGCGACGCGCTCCTCAAAGTCAAATAATGGCTTTTTATGATGACCTGATGCTACCGCAATCACCACCTCATCAAACAATTTGGTGGCGCGTGTGACCAAGTCTACATGACCATTGGTAATAGGATCAAAGGTACCAGGATATAAAATTCTGGTGTGCAGCTTTGAGGAGTTAGCAGAAGTAGAGTGGCTCATAGCGTGGCTAATAGGGTCAGTAATAGTAGGCTATATGCTAGCAAATTTTGCTCAAACTTCATACTTATCGTCGATGCATTTGTAAATAGTTACCGCCTTAACCTCACTTAATGTACTCAGTCTTCTGTTTGCGCTCGATTGCTGTGTACCCACCTTAAATGACTTCGACTATATTGGCTACATTTGTCCTAATAGCCGACTTACATTTTTATTAGAGGCTTTGCTACAATAGGCGGTTCGACTCATCCGTTTTATAAACAAAATAAAGGACAATACCATTTATTGAGTTAGGATGAGGAATCAGTAGGACTAGTCAGATAAGGACTTTGTATTTGTAGGCAGTCCTTATGGAGAAATTATGTCAAAAAAATCAAAAAAACCAGAGAATCAAATTTGTGCCAATAAAAAAGCTCGACACGAGTATTTTATTGAAGAAACGTTTGAAGCAGGTCTGTCGTTACAAGGTTGGGAAGTAAAAGCCATTCGCGCAGGCAAAATGACCATTACCGAAGCTTATATTATCTTTCGTAATAATGAGGCATTCTTATTTGGCGCGCATATCCAGCCGCTACTATCCAGCTCGACGCATGTCAGCCCTGATAGTATCCGTACCCGTAAACTGCTGCTTAATCGCCGCGAAATCGAAAAGTTAATGGGTGCAGTCAACCAAAAAGGCTATGCCTGCGTACCGTTATCCTGCTATTGGAAAAACTCGTTGGTGAAATGTCAAATTGGCTTGGCACTGGGTAAAAAACAACACGACAAACGTAAAACGCTTAAAGACCGTGATTGGGAACGTGATAAGCAGCGTGGCTTTAAGAAGGATTTAGATTAAAGCCATCTTTCAACAGATTGGTGTTAATCTTAAAAAAACGGACGATTCAGCATAGTGTTGAATCGTCCGTTTTTATTTGTTCAATCAAGCTTACTTATTAATTTTCAAATAGCTGGCGCAATCTTTGTCGTTTGCGATTGTTTATGAGCGCGGCGCAACTGCCTAACCCCATGGGCAATTAAAAAGACAATACCGAGCCAAATCAAACCATAGCTATAAATCATCGCTGATTCAAAAGGATTGCCCAGTACAGTGATGGCTAAGATAAATAATAATGCAGGCTCTAAATAGCTCATCATGCCATAGACATTCACTGGCAGCATTTGGCTAGCATCCACATTGGTTTTCATGGCCAACACGCTCATGATACCAAGTCCCGCCAGCATGAGAATAAAAAAGCCGGAACCGCTAACCAAGCTTAGACTACTCGGTGCAATAAAAAATAAATACGCCACAGCAAACGGTGCAAATATCGTCAAATCAACCAATAACCCAGTAATCGCACCGATACCTTGCAAACGGCGCAAAATATAATACAGCGGATACGTGCCGCAGACCCAAAGCGTTGCCCAAGAGACACTTTGCGTACGGATAATTTCACTGCCGACTCCTAATACGGCAAAGCCAACCGCCAACCATTGCAGACGGCTTAACTTTTCGCCAAAAAAGACGCAGCCAAATATAACCATCATCAGTGGAAATAAAAAATACCCCATCGCGGTTTGTACGCCCTGCCCATTGACTGGCGCCCACATAAATAACCAAAACTGGCTTAAGAATATAGGCGTTGGCAATAGCAACCATGCCCATTGTTTAACAGAGCCTAATGCTTTGAGTTTATCGATGTGAAAACCTAAGCGCCCACTGATCAGCAAATATCCTATCAATGCCGCCCACATTGCCAGCATCCGCCAGATAAAGACTTGCGTACCTGATAATGGCGCCAAAAAGCTGCTGTAAGCATACAGTACGCCAAATAATAAATTCGATAACACGGCTAACGCCACGCCCAATATTAATGTGCGTTGCTGTGCGCTACCTGCTGTCCAAATCGCTGGTAATGGCAAGCGTGAGACAGTCGTTGCGAGCGTATTTGCGAAGACAGTAGAGAGCATTGAAGTAGACATAAAAGCACCATAAGTTTAAATAGACATTAGAAAACCAGCTGTGAGCTTTTACTTGTTATGGTTAAGCTTTGGTTGCTAGGCTTTAATTGCTAAGTTTTGATTGTTAAACCTTGATTAATAGCGTCTATTTTACTGAGTGTCGGTGAGATATTATTGCTATAAAAATCTATTTATGAATAAATTTATCTTTTAGAACCCTTAAAAATAAATATTTTATTACATTTTGACTTATAGTGATAATAATTATAAAAACCCAGTTAATGAAATGCTTTTCAAAAGAGAGAACACCATGAGCCAAGTTTTAGATGATATCGATAAAGCGATTTTAAATTTATTACAGGACGATGCGACCATGCCATTAAAAACCGTGGCAGAACAAGTGCATGTGTCTATTGCGACGGCTCAGCGCCGCATCCAAGCTTTAATAAGCAATGGCGTCATTACCAAGCAAGTTGCTATCGTTGACCCAAATAAGGTGGGCTACGGACTGACCGCGGTGGTGATGATAGAGATGGCGCGCTCAAATACCTCGATGCAACATCGGTTTGAGCGCTTGATGAATACACAGCCACAGGTGATGAGCTGTTATGAGGTATCAGGTGATGCGGATTTTATGTTGATGGTCAATGCCAAAAATATGAGCGACTACCATCGATTCACGACTGGTTTGCTCACCTATGAGAATAATGTGCGCAACTTTAAAAGCCAATTTGTGATGAACTTTACTAAAAGTGGTACAAAGATTTTGCTCGATTAATTTGATTATGAAAACTGCTTGGCTGTTTAATTAAAAGTAGATAAGTCGCGGTCAAACAAGGTACGATATCAACGAAAGTTTGGCAGTAAATAATAGATGCCGCATCAGTAGTCCATCGCCTAGTAGACAAGGAAGCCTTACCATGACTAAAAACACCCGTACCATTAGAAAAGAAGAAAGTAATAATCCAGTACTAAAAGCATTAAGCTTTAAGACAGTGATGGCCAGTGCATCGCTTGCGGCATTGCTAGCCAGCTCTGGCTGTGCAACCAGTTCATTATTAGACAGTGACAATCGAGTCAGCACAACGACAACTAAAAGTGTGTTGTCACAAGATCAAATTGTGGCCTTTGGTCGCCCTGCACAAGCATTGCCAAAAATGCCCAACGCGACCATGGTGATCGTCGGTGAAAAAAACAGCTATGTGCTGACCCAAGGTGGGACAGAGATGGTGAATTTACTGACCAATTTGACACCAAAAAATATCCAAGTCGATAATGAGATGAACTTTTATGTGCCCAATAATGATGGCTACTTTCAGGGTGAGATGAAGCTGTCTTATGCCAAACTAAAAGATGAATTTAAACGTTCTGACTATCAGTTCTTTTTGCAAAACAACGGCAAAGAATGTACCTCAGCCAGCGACCAGCGTATCAATGCTCAGCGCTTTTGCTTTAGCGTTCCTGTCAAAGGTGCTATCTATCCACAAGTCAGTAATTTAAGCATGATTCAGTCGAATTATCGTGCCTTAAGCAAACCTTATACGGTCAATTTTTATACACAAAGCCAGCAAAAACAAGTGTCTCGTAGTGGCGCTAATACGGCGCAAAAGCTGGTTTTATTGCCTTTTGCGTTAGCTTTTGACGTAGTTACTTTCCCATTTCAGTTATTAGAGTAGTAAATCCTTACTATGAACGATGATTTGGAATAAAGATGCGCTTAGTTTCTACAAGCCTTTTTATTCATAGATTACTTAAACTATCAATAACTTATCGCTAATCGTTTATCACATCATGAGCGTAATTCATGTTAAAATGAGCACTTTTAAATGAGCCGTTAATATTTTTAATGAATAACGGCTTTTTTTAGTGCCATTTTTCTAATTAACAGGTCCGCTCATGTCTGCCGATACCATCGCCCGCACCGCCTTTAAACAAGGCACCAAACCACTTTACGACTACGACAAACATTGGGCAAGCTGTTACGAGCCAGCGCCTTATTTGCCAATGAGCCGCAAAGAGATGGACGATTTGGGCTGGGATGCCTGTGATGTCATCATCATTTCAGGCGATGCGTATGTCGATCATCCAAGCTTTGGTATGGCGATTATCGGTCGTCTACTAGAGTCACAAGGCTTTCGTGTGGGTATCATTGCTCAGCCCGATTGGAAGAGCAAAGACGCGTTTATGGAATTGGGCAAACCTGTCTATGCCTACGGCGTGACCGCAGGCAACATGGACAGCATGATCAACCGCTATACCGCCGATCGCAAGATTCGTAGCGATGATGCATACTCGCCGGGCAACGTGGCAAATAAACGCCCTGACCGCGCCGCTATCGTCTATAGCCAGCGCTGCCGCGAAGCTTATCCTGATGTGCCAATCATCTTGGGTGGTATCGAAGGCAGTTTACGCCGTATCGCGCATTATGATTACTGGTCGGATAAAGTCCGCCGCAGTATTTTGATGGATGCCCGTGCCGATGTTTTATTGTACGGTAATGCTGAGCGCGCCATCGTCGATGTGGTACATGGTCTGTCAAAAGGCTACAGCTTTGAGCAAATGAGCAAATTGCGCGGTACCTCATATCTATTGACGCCAACGCGCCGCCATTGGCAAGACGATATGACTGAAGTCGCTAGTAATGATGTCGATACCGTTGGCCGTGTTGACCCAATTATCAACCCTTATGTGATGACCGAAGACGTGGATCAATGCTCAATCGAGCAAGACAAACCCAGCGATTCACCGGTTGGGCAAGCGCTCTCAGGAATGGCTTCACAGTATCCGGGCTTCGTATCTGAACCAGTTACCAATAAAATTCTAAATGCCGAGCAAGTTGACGAAGAAACGCAAGTGGTGCAAATGCGTGGTTTTGATAAGCCAATGACGGCGCGTAAACATAAAATAAAAATGCCACCACGTGAAAAGACGGTCATTCGTCTGCCTGATTATGAGCACGTCAAATCTGACCCTGTTTTATACGCTCATGCCAGCCGTATCTTACATCTTGAGACCAATCCGGGTAATGCCCGTGCCCTCGTGCAACGTCATAGTAGTGGCGCTGGTAATTCGCACACCTCCATCGATGTCTGGCTCAATCCACCACCGATTCCGCTCTCGACTGAAGAGATGGATTACGTGTTTGACTTGCCGTATGCCCGCTTGCCGCATCCAAGCTATGGCGATGCACGCATCCCTGCTTATGACATGATTAAGTTTTCTGTCAATATCATGCGCGGCTGTTTTGGTGGTTGTACTTTCTGCTCGATCACTGAGCACGAAGGACGCATTATCCAAAACCGCTCGGAAGAATCTATCCTACGAGAAGTCGAAGCCATTCGTGATACCGCACCTAACTACACTGGCGTTATCTCTGACCTTGGCGGGCCAACGGCCAATATGTATCGTCTGAGCTGTAAAGACGAGACCATTGAAAAGAATTGCCGTAAGCCGTCTTGTGTCTATCCTGACGTCTGCGAAAACCTAATTACCGATCACAGTAATTTGACCAAACTATATCGCAAAGCCCGTGATATCAAAGGTGTGAAAAAGATTCTTATAGCCTCTGGCTTGCGTTATGACCTAGCGGTGAAAGATCCAGAATACGTCAAAGAATTGGTCAGTCATCATGTCGGTGGTTATCTAAAAATTGCACCTGAACATTCAGAAGAAAACGTCTTATCGAAAATGATGAAGCCGGGCATGGGCAGCTATGATAAATTTAAAGCCATGTTTGAGCAGTACAGCCAAGAAGCGGGCAAAGAGCAATATCTCATTCCTTACTTTATCGCCGCGCATCCGGGCACGAAAGATGAGGATATGATGAACCTTGCGCTGTGGCTAAAAAGCCATGGCTACCGCGCTGACCAAGTACAAGCGTTTTATCCTAGCCCGATGGCGACAGCGACCACCATGTATCATACGCACAAAGATCCACTGCATAAGATCAGCCGTGATGAAGGTGACATGGATATCGTCAAATCTGGTAAACAGCGCAAATTGCATAAAGCGTTCTTACGTTATCATGATCCAAAAAACTGGGTATTATTGCGTAAAGCTCTGCAAGATATGGGTCGTGGTGATTTGATTGGTAAAAACCGTGGCTGCTTAATCCCGCCGTTCAACGCCAGTTTAGAAGGGCGCGATGCGGCACAAGACAGCTATCAATCGGCGCGTAAAAAGAACAGCCGCTTGGGTAATGATTCGGTGAAGCGTAATAATAATTCGTCAACCAATGGCGCATCCGCTAAAGGCGCTGCGGGTCAAAACACAGTCAGCAAAAATACCAAAAAGCGCGTGAGCAAAGGCAATTTCCAAACCCAGCATACGGGTCTGCCACCGCGTAAAACCAAGTAGTTAAAGCCCTGTATCTTATTGCTAAATACAGATGCTTAAATGAGTGACGAACACTTATTTAAGCTCATAAAAAAGCGTCTATCGGTCAAAAGATCGATAGACGCTTTTTCATTTCAATCGGTTTATTTTTAATAAATTCATAATCAAAGCTCAAATACCGACCAAAACGCACCAAATGATGCGTTACATTAGTCAGTGATTAAGTAACTTAATGAACACGTAACAAACAATTTCTAACATTCTTCAAGCGCTGTTTTCGTTACCATATGCGCTATATGCTTAACGCATTATTAAAAATAAATACATTATGATTTTTATATCTTTGGAGAATGCCATGAACACCCTAACTAAATTTGCTGTTGCCCTACCTACCCTTGCCCTATTAAGTGCTTGTGCGACCACAGCTCCTACTACGCCAAATGCATCAAACACGCCTGCATCAGAAAGCGTCACCGATGCCGCTTATGATCGTATGGCACCAGCACCTTATACCTGTACTGACGACAGCACCATCATGGCTAAACAATCTATCAATAAAAAACAAGTGATGCTCAATGCAACCTTGCCTAAAGTAAAATGGGCTGAGCAACCAATCATCTTAAATGGTGATGTGCAAGGTGATACCGCAAGCTACGTTAATGAGTCAAACCCAGAAGCTGTCTATGCATGGCACATGAAAGGCGACAAAGGTATTTTTGCCATCAAATGGGCAAACGGTAAAGAATATCAAGTAAACTGCCAAATCTAATTAGCTAGCTATAAACAGTCTGCCAGTTTTAAAAAACTAGCTACTTATAAAAAACAGTCATCATAGGATGGCTGTTTTTTTTGCATGTTGATTGAGCAATAATGGCGCTGAATATCTGTATAGTCAATCCTATATAAATCAGATACGGTGTCAGGCTCGCTTAGTCTACTATTTGTAGTACTTTCGCTCGCCTTCCTTGTATCTGAATTATATTGTACCGGCTATATAAAAACTGATATCAGAACCACAGATTTAGGTAAACCGTTGATTAGAATTAACGGTTTGCTGCTTTTGTCTAGAGAAGCATCAAGAAACCTGTCAAAATAGCACTGATAGGACATTGTCTATGATTAATAATACTAAGGATACGTCGATGGCTAAGCGCCTAATGAATATGATGATCATCGCTACTGCCAGCATGTGGGCACTGGCAGGCTGCGACAACAGTGCTGAAACTGCCGCTCAAGCTTCTGAGCCAGTGGTGGCGACCGCAGACTCATCAACGACAGCCACTAAGACTATCGACTGGGCTGTCATGGCGAGCGGTGAGAAGCCCGCTGACCCTGCCAATTATCAATATCCGTTTGCGCTTGATAGCCAAAATGTCCGTGATTATGCAGAATATTTCAAAGTGGATAATGCCACCGCTCAGCATAATCTAACGGTGAGCATGGCAAGTAATGAGGCACTATCTAAAGCGTTGGATCAGCTCAGTGAAAGCTATGTTTCACATGAGCTAACCGATGGCAATGAGATGAAACTTATCATTCATACCACGCCTGATGTCGCTGCCAGTAGCTATGATTACGTGCTGTCTGATGACTTTGCGAAAGGATTGGTATTACCGATTGAGATTAAACCTGATGGTAAGAAGAGTGATGTGAAGGGGCATGGTGAGGTGGCGGAGTAGAAGTTAATAGCGTGTGTTTTGATGTATATGACACACGCGACTAAAAAATATTAGGTCTGACGATATGGATTGTTGGAGAGTTCAATTTTTACATTCGTATCGCAAAGTAACTTAGCTAAATAGGGCTGATACTGAGTAGCTGCTGGGGCAATGTAGATTTTATCAAGGTGTGTTTTGACATCTGCATCATACTCAACATATAAGAATTTACCAAAATCCATTTTTACTTTGGGATCTTTGAGTGAAGTAATATAAAGCATTCGACACTCTTGCTCCTCCTGAAAAGCTATATGCTTAATTAAATACTTTATTGGTAGTAAAATCCTATCTAGTAAAATATTTACTTCTGAAGCTTTCGATTGATCTAGCTCACTTACAATGTCCATAGCTTTCTGATATGCACTTTTCAAACACTCAAACCATATCAAAAACTCGTTTGCCTTTTTATCGATATACTTTTTATATTTCATCCATTTTATGTCAGCTTCAACGCGGTCGCTAAATTCTCTATAAAAGGTAATTTGATTGCGTTGTGCTAAATGTATAAATTGAGAACTAGGATCTATATAAACACAACGTATTACTGGCTGCTGGCTAATTTTTCCCTCAGATACTTCTTCATCTAAGATTCTTTCAGTTGCGATAAATGACATTTGATCAGGGTGGTCATTTTCTTTAAAAAAATTTTTATTGAATATCAAACTAATACCAGAAGCTTCCTTATAGTCTTGCTTACCATAAAGTCTAAACTGGTTTAAACTATCATGATTAAAAGTAAAACATCCAATAAATGTCTGACATTCACCATCAAACCTTACTTCACGATTTCTCTCTTTACTGTCGTTCTTTAAATAACCCTCAAGTAACTTACCTTCACTAGGGTCATTAACGTTATGAATAGTATTTAATCGAAAAAAATTAGTATTTGGATTATGTAGCAAAATATTGGCCACTTCAGTTGAAGTATAATGTGCAAGCTTACGCTCTGCATGCAACTGTTTCTTTCCTATACTGTTGATATCAATCTTTAATATGGATAATATCTTATATACAAGATTAGATATTTCAAAAATATTTCTGCCTAATTCCTCAGAACTCTTATCTAAAATTAAATCGCATATATCTATTTTATTTTTTGCTTCGTAAGGAAACTTATTTTTTACAAAGACGAAACTGCTCTTAGCATGTGCTATATCTGCTAAGCTACTACTTTCTAAAAGTATATCCCCTATAAAGAACTGAGCATTCTCGTAAATACTTTTATTCTCTTCAAGTCTGATACTATTGAACACTTCTAGCGCTTCTTCCTTATAGTCTTTATTCAACAAAATAGTAGCTATGAGAAATTTCGTATTTGCTATACTTATTTTATTCCCATTACTGCTTATTATTATTCTTGCTAATTTCTTAACTATTCCACGAGTATATTCATCTGGAATCTCTTCTAACTTATCAATAATTTTTCTATCACTGTCTGTCACAACTTACTCCCCAACTATCGCCAAAAACTCTTCTTCACCCACCACTTTTACGCCTAATTTCTCTGCCTTCGCCATCTTCGAGCCAGCTTTATCACCTGCCAGTAGAGCCGTTGTTTTTGCTGAGATGCTGCCTGATACTTTAGCACCAAGCGCCTGTAGTTTCGCTTTGGCCTCATCACGCGCCATGCTATCAAGTGCGCCCGTAATGACCCACGTTTGCCCATCGAGTGGTAGACCTTCTGAGGCGACCTGCTCGACCTTGTCCCAATGCACGCCAGCTTCAAGCAACGAATTAATCACTTCGATATTATGCGGTGCGCGGAAGAATTTATAAGCAAGTTCAGCGGTGATCGCACCGACGTCAGGCGTTTGCAGTAGCTTATCGATATCAGCAGCCATCAGGCTATCAAGGTCACCAAATTGCTGCGCCAAATTCTGCGCCGTCGTCTCACCGACACCGCGAATACCCAGCGCATAGATAAAGCGAGCCAATGTCGTATGCTTACTGGCTTCGATAGCACTAAGGATGTTTTGTACCGATTTTTCGCCCAGCTTATCAAACGTAATCAGCTCGTCTTGATGATTGTGCAATTGATAGATATCAGCGACTGTCTTCACCAAGCCATGCTCAAAAAAGCTAATCAGCCAACTTGCGCCTAAGCCATCGATATCCATCGCCCGACGCGAGACAAAGTGGATAAGTGCCTCAACCTGCTGCGCGGGACAAAATAGCCCACCAGTGCAACGCGCCAACGCTTCATCTTTGGGCAACACCACAGGCGAGTCGCATACTGGGCAGGTCGATGGCAACGTAACAGGTTCAGAATTTTCTGGACGTTGATCTGTCCAAACACGGGTCACTTTAGGAATCACATCGCCTGCACGGTGGACGCTGACCATATCGCCTGCCCGTACATCCAAGCGCTGAATCTCGCCAAAGTTATGCAAGGTGACATTGCTGACCGTGACGCCGCCGACTTTCACAGGTTCTAATTTGCCAACAGGCGTAATCGCGCCAGTGCGTCCGACTTGCCATTCGATAGCATGCAAGCGTGTCATGACCGTTTCGGCAGGGAATTTATAAGCGGTTGCCCAGCGCGGCTCTCGCGATAAAAAACCAAGCTGCTGCTGCAACGCCAAGCTATTGACCTTGATGACCATGCCATCAATCTCAAACGGCAGCTCGCCACGTGTTTCCTTTACCGATTCATAATAAGCTTGAGCCTCGCGTGGATTTTGTACCACCTCGACTGCACTGACGGTAAAGCCAATGGTCTTTAGCCATGCAAGCGCTGCTGATTGGGTTTTGATATGTTCAGGTAACCCTTGATTGACTGAATAACAGTAAAATGCGAGCGGACGGCTAGCAGCAATGGCGGGATCTAGCTGACGTAAGCTTCCAGCAGCGGCATTGCGTGGATTGGCAAAAGTTTTGTCGCCCTTTTCTTTAGCAAGGCGATTCAAACGCTCAAAGCCCGCTTTCGGCATCAAAACTTCACCGCGCACTTCTAATAATGGAATATCGCTTGCAGCCGCGAGCCAAAGTGGCAAATTGCGAATGGTTTTGGCATTTTGGGTGATGTCTTCGCCCGTTTGCCCATCACCGCGTGTCACCGCTTGGACAAACTTGCCATAAGCATATTTGAGTGATACCGCCAAGCCATCTAGCTTTAGCTCCATCTCGTATTCAGGGTTTTTCTGTGCATCATTGAGACGATCATTCACGCGGCGCATAAAGCCATGTAATTCATCATAATCAAAGACGTTGCCAAGCGAGAGCATCGGAATATCATGAGTGACTTGGGTAAAAGCCGATAGCGGCATGTCGCCAACTTGATTGATTGGGCTGTCTGGCTGTACCAAATCTGGATATTGTTCTTCAAGCGCCAATAAAGAGCGGCGCAACTGATCGTATTCGCTGTCTTCTAAAATAGGATTATCAAGCACATAGTAGGCATAATTGTGCTGCTTAAGCGCATCGATAGACGTGCGCATCTGGGTGACGATAGCATCATTATTTTTTATAGGGTTGGTAGTATTGATGTCTTTATTAATGTCTTTATTAATGTTTTTAGAGGTAAGCGGTGAGATAGGGTCAGTCATAGTCGGCGTCTTTTTCTTTGCAATTCAAGATGCCGATATGATAACAAGTTTGTAGGATGCTCGGATATAGTCGTTCCTATATAAATTAGATACTGTGTCAGGCTCGCTCAGTCTACTATGTGTAGTACTTTCACTCACCTTCCTTGTATCTAAATTATCTTGAACCGACTCTAGCATTTTGCAGAAACTAAAGCCCATTAAAAAAGGCAAATAACGTCAATCGCTATTTACCTTTTAGAATACTGCTAATATGAATCAGCTTTTATTAATCAACCTGTATTAATACATTAAAACTAACCTTCATAATCGCGAACTTGGTTACGCAATTGCTGCTTGTATTCAGGGGTGATTGGTTCGTTCTCTTCATCGAGCATAATGGCATCCAAATCACTTGCCATCATGTAAGCGATGCTCATCATACTATCGAAGCTACGCAGCGCTTGTGGATGCGGCAGCGATAAGAATACTACCACGCCATTATAAGTATTGGTCGCCACGCTATGCGGATCAAAAGGCGCGATGCCACTATCAGTGATGCCCATCATACTGAACCATAGCATACCAGTGCCATCTTTTTGCTCATAGCGATGGAACATATTCATCGCGCCATAGCGCAGACCATACTTATCAATTAATGCCAATAAATCACGACCACGGATAATCGCGGCTGGACGGTCGCGATATTGATGCGGCAAGATAGTGATATTAATGTTGTCTTTGGCATTGATGAGTGGACCGTTTTGCGCTTCATCCACTGGCTCTGATAAATGCTGATCGAGTATCGGACTGTTATTATCGAAGCTTGGCTCGTCTGCGGTATCAATAGAGGGCATCAAGCTGTCAGTTGCGGACATCAAGCTTGAAAACGCATCCTGCTCTTGCTCGATATGCATCTGCTCAGCGGCTTCTGCAAACTCGCTGTTGTCAGCACGCTGCTGCTCTGCTTGCCAGCGCACATAGTCAGCATCATCTATTGTGCCAGTATCGGTGCCATTAACATCCGCATGCCCAGCTGTCAGCTGCGTATCAACATGGGTATGAGATTGGGTCAAAGGCTCGTCTTCGACCACCGCATTTAGATAACTGCGATCAGGAGCGATACTTGTTTCGCCAGCGACTGTATCGTCTAAGTCTGGCTGATCGACGATATTGCGTTCATGACGCGGTATGATAGGAATACCGTTTTTATCATAATTGACCGCTACCGCTTCAGCATTGCTGCGGCGCTTAAAGCTACGAATGACCATAAATAGCCCTGCAAGCATGATAAATGCGGCAATGGCAATCAATATAAACTGAATAGCGGTCATAAGAGATACATCCTAATATATGACAAAAGGGAATACATAAGAGGGAATAAATGGCAATAGTCTAGCATGGCTAATGAATATCGTCACCATATAGTCATCGTTTACCGTGAGGCTGACACACTTGCGTGACGTTGTAATATTGGCACATCATTTCTAACTATACCACTGACAACTGCTACCAGTTATCAATTATTTTTGCTATTCAGCGCTGCTCTTAATCAGAAAGGTAACGTGCCGCCTCATTAAGTGAGACACTGACCAAGGTAGAAATCCCTGCGCTTGGCATGGTCACGCCCTTTAATTCATCGGCAATCTGCATCGTTAATTTATTATGGCTGATAAAGATAAACTGCAAATCGTCTGCTAATTCATGAATGAGGCTGGTAAAGCGGGCGACGTTGGCGTCATCAAGTGGTGCATCCACTTCATCCAGTACGCAAAATGGCGCGGGATGCTGCTTAAATATCGCAAAAATCAAACTCAATGCAGTAAGCGTCTTTTCACCACCTGAAAGCACAGCGAGGCGGCTATTACGTTTGCCTTTTGGCTGTGCCATCAAGGTTAGCCCTGCCCGCCACTGTTCTGATTTTGGCGCATTAACGGGCATATCATCCGTATTGAGCGTTAAACTGGCTTGCCCACCACCAAACACTTTGGCAAATAAATTGGCAAGCTCAATATTGACGGCATCGAGCGTCTGCATAAATAGCGTCTTGGTCGTTTCATCAATCGAAGCAATCGCCTCCGTTAACGTCTGCATACTGGCAGCAATATCAGCTGTCTGCTGCGCGAGTGGCTCTAAGCGTTCATTAACCTCTGCCAACTCTGCCACGGCTGCCAAGTTGACTGCGCCAATTTTGCCTAGCTGCTGCTCAAGCTGCACGCGCTCAGACTCAAGCTCAGCGATTTTATCTGGGCGCACACGGCGATCATGAGCGATAAAATCTGCTAATAAGTTTGAGACGCTCATCACTTGTTGCTGATGTTGTGGACGCTGCGCTATGTCCGATTGTGCTTTATATTTATGACTCACATTATAATAAGCATCTAGCGCTTCTTGCGTATGGCTACTAGCATCCTCTAATTTTGCAGCGCTTAATGCCAGATCAGTGGCAAGACGGGCAAGCTCAGATTGCTGCGTTTGCAAGGTATTTTGTAGCGTATCTAGCTCTACTTGCTGCTGATTGTATTCTTGCTTGAGCACCGTTAATGCGGTCTCGCGCCCTGTTAATACTGACTGCTGCTCATCGCGCGCGGTCTGTGCTGTTTGCAATGCAGCTTGCAGTGCTGGCAATGTACTTTGCTGCTGCTCATGACGCGTCTTTAGATTTTGCTCGCTTTGTAATGACTTTTCAAATTGCGCACTTGCCTGAGCAAGACTACTCACGCTATGCTCTAAGCGCATCTCGATCTGCTGAATACGCAGCTGCATTGCTTGCCAAGCGTCATCATCTGCTTGACGGAGACGACTTAGCTCACTGCGCTCTGCTTGTAATTGCTGAGTTGCCGCGCGAGCATCGGCGATTTGTGGCGTTAGCGCTGCGATTTTGCTTTGGAGATCCTGCTGCTCATGATTGAGCGATTGCTGCTCTTGCACCAGCTCCTGTTGCTCTTGCTCAAGGGTAGATTTTTCAGCATCTAGGCGTTGGCTGTCCGCTTGCAAACGTTCAGCGTTGGCGCGCTGAGTAGTGAGCTTTTGCTGATATTGATGCTTATCACGAGTTAATTGCTCAGCTTGTGCACGGGTCTCTTCTAAGCTAACTGTCATTGCATCATAGTTACGCTGGTTATTAGCAATCGCCTTTTGCTGGTCTTGTATCTTGGTTTCAAAACCATCGAGCAAATTCTCTAACGCTTGCAAACGGCTGCGCTGCTGCAAACGCTGGGTTAAAAATTGACTATTGCTGTTATTGCTACCATTTTGCCCATCTTGCGCACCAACAAACTTACTGAGATTAATCGTGCCCTGACGACTGATAAGCCAGCCGTCAGTCGTGAGTAAAATAGCTGACGATGGCAATACTTTTAAAATCTCAGCAAGCGCTTCTAACGTTTGCTTATTATCTGTCTCAGGCTGTGCGATATATAAATAACAGTGCTGCCAAAGCGCTAAGTTCGGTGCGCTAATCAGCTGTGATAAAGGCAGTACTTTATCAATCAAACTCTCAGGCAATTCGCTAATCAGTTGCTTTGTATTTATCTCATTTTTCTTAGCAGATAGCCACAAACTATGACCCGTTTCTATTTTGATTGATGACTTGTCCACTGTATTGGTTTGCGCATTTTGATAAACAAATAAATCTTTTAACTCATGCTCAAGCACCTGCCATAAGCTATGCGGTTTCTCAGAGTCGTCTCTCGCGTTATCAACACTTGGTTGATAAGTTTGGTTAGAAACCAGCACATGGCTATCTAGCCACAATGCCAATACGCTATCAAGTAGCTCTGCATGCTGCTGCCCTTTCGCGCTTAACTCAATCTGGTCACGCAAGATGGTAATGGTCAATTGGCTATAGTCGCTGACTATTTTGCTTTCTAAATCACTTTTAATATCAGCAGTTTTTGCATGAACAAGCGGTTGCGATTTTGGTGTCGGCTTAGGATGCAATATCTGATGCAGGGTATCGTACTCACCTGCCAATACGGCGTGGCGCTTCTCACTCTCGCTAAGCTCACGCTGCTGCGTGTGCAATTGCTGTTGTAAATCCTGCGCTTGCGGTTGTAGCTCAGACAGTCGCTCATCGACGCTGTCTTGTTGGCGTTCAATCTGATGCAATTGTTTGTTTAGCTCGGCAACTTGCGCCGATAACGTCTGCTGTAAATTATTTGCATTAGAATTATCTTGCAAACCAGCACTTGCAACTGGTGATAGCGACTGTTGGAGTTGCTGCCATAAATGCTGCCAATTTTGCTGACGACGTTGCCATTTTTCATTATTTTGCTGATAACGTTTTTGTGCTTGGCTATTAATGGCTTGCTGCTGTTCTAGCGAGCGAGCTTCATCCTGCAAGCGTGATAGCTGATTTTGCGCGTCATGGTAGGCGCGCTGTAATGGCTGCTCGTTGCGTTTATGCGCTTCACGTTTATTCGTTAATTCATTGAGCTTAGGACGCAATCCTTCTAGCACAGTCTGCTGCTCGGCTTGCTCAGCCTTTAAGCGATTTATCTCATCGACTGCTTGCTGACGTTGTTGATCCAAGCTGGCTAGTTGCTGCTCAATAGCGGTCAGCTGTGACTTGGCATCACCTAATTGATGCTCTGCTTGTTGATAGCTTAGCTGCTGTTGATAATGGGCGCTTTGGGCATCGTCTTTTAGCCACTGCTCTTGATTGATATGCGCGGCAAGTTTATCTTGCTTGGCCTTTAGGGTGTCATAGTTGGCTTGTAAAGTTGATACTTCAGTGGCGCTGCGCTCATGCGCTATTTTTTGCTGCTGCTGGGCATGCTTGGCTTGATAGAGCTGCTGAATGGCGAGCTGCTGTTTGATATCAGCTAGTGTTAGCACTAATTCCTCATAACGCTCAGCACTAGCGGCTTGTTTAGACAGACGCTTTTGTTGGCTGACCAGCTCGCTTTGCATATCATGCAGGCGTGCTAAATTATCTTTAGTTTTCTCTAATTTTTTTTGCGTTTCTTCGCGGCGCGCTTGATAGCGTGAGACTCCTGCTGCCTCTTCGATAAACTCACGCAGCTGCATCGGGCTAGACTCAACGATACGCCCAATCATACCTTGTTCAATCACCGCATAGCTACGTGCGCCAAGTCCCGTACCCAAAAACACGTCGACCACATCACGGCGACGACAACGCGTACCGTTGATAAAATAATCCGAGCGCCCTTCTTTATTTACCTGACGACGAACGGACAGCTCTTGATACAGATTAAACTCATGGCGAATGCCATTCTGCTCATCTTGCGTATGCTCAAAGGTTAGCTCGACACTAGCGACACTTTTGGCGGCTTTACCCTGCGTACCAGCAAAGATGACATCACTCATCGCGCCGCCACGCAGCTGCTTGGCAGAGGTCTCGCCCAGCACCCAACGAATGGCATCAATGACGTTAGATTTGCCACAGCCGTTCGGCCCGACAATGGCGGTGATACCATGACGAAAGGTAAAAGTCGTAGGATTGGCAAAGGATTTAAAGCCTGCCAGCTTGAGAGATTTTAGGCGCATGAGGGATCAGTAAATATGGCGAAAACAGGCGGCTATTCTACCTGAAATTGTGACGGATTTTTAGGGTTTGTGAAGGATGCTATAATAGGGCTGAAAATAATAATCATTCGTCTAAGTATCAAAAAATAAGAGTATAAAAATGCCTAACTATAATCCGCAAGAACTACAGCAAAAATATGAGCAATGGTGCAAACTACATCGCCAGCAACTCGAAGCGCAGCAGCAGTTTTTGCAAGCTGAAGCCTTGCAAAATGAGTTGAAAAATTACTACCTAGACCCTCAATGGATGACAGATCGTGAAGCGGATCTGCCAATTGAACATTCAGGTGATGAATACTCTATCTTTAGTGAAGATGCGCTATGGAGTATGCTCAGCGACCATGATGAGCTAGCAAGAAAGTGGATGCGTTTGGGGCTTGATGCGATTGATAGGAAATAGCATTCTATTAACAGTGAAAGTATTTGGCTTGTCAGTTCCGAATAATTTAAATACATAAATGATTGATAAATAAAAACAGGTAACTGTTTTATCTGAAATCTTGGTCAGTTTTAGAGTTTATATATTATTAAGTATAGTCTGATATATGTTCTTTAATCTTATCGTAAAGTTGATCAAAACTTTTATCAAACCTTATCTTCATTGATTCTCGATTGTTTATACTACTAGAGTTATTGTTAGGGCTATGAGACAAGAGAAACTGACGTGAAATCGCCAAAAAATATTCACAATCAGTACTCAATTCCGGAAAATACAGAATAGTAAGAATTTCAATTTTTGCACCTTTTTCATCGAACTCAGCAGTATCTATAAGAGCTCCACTTTCTAGTTGAGATAGTTGTAAACTAATATTCTTCAGAATATTGGTAAAATCAATAAGTCGGAAGGTCAGCTCTTCGTACTTTTGTCTTCGAAAAACTTGACGGTCATGTTTATGTTCGGAGTCTTGTTTTACAAGATCATGATCGTGGTCAGAGTTCTGTTTTTTAGTATCCTGCTTATACCTTTGAACATTCAAAAAATAATTTGCTACGAATGAAACTCCTCCTCCAGTTATCACACCGATAACACCAGCTATTAATGCGTCCACTCATATTCCCTAAAGTAATATCATCCGAAGTAGTCGAACGATTAGTATTCTAAATCACCCCAATCCCACTTAACAACAGCTGCCCGCCTGCAAACAATAACAACACCCCAAAGGCACGCTTAAGCGTTAACGCAGGCAATTGGTGCGCAAGCTTGGCACCAACTTTTGCCATCGCAAAGCTAGCGATGGAGATACATAAAAAACCCGTAATATGCACAAAGCCTATCGTGCCCTCAGGCAGATTGACCACATCTTGCCCGAACCATGCAAACCCTGCCGCACCAGCCAATGCAATCGGCAATCCACAAGCGGCAGACGTGCCGACCGACTGCTTCATCGGTAACCCCGCCCAATTTAAAAAGGGTACGGTCAAGCTGCCACCCCCAATACCAAAAATAGACGACGCCATGCCAATCCCTGTACCCGCGCCGAACTGTACGCCAGTTGACGGTAGCGGTTTACCCAGCTGCTCTTTATTGGACAAAAACAGCATTTTTAAAGCGACCAATAACGCGCCGACACCGATGATGGCTTGCAATACTTTACCGTCAATCATATCGGCAATACCAGCTCCCACCAAACTACCGATGACCAAGCCGAGTGCCATTTTGCGCCACACTTCCCAACGTACGCCGCCACGCTTATTGTGCGCAGTCATTGAGCTGATCGAGGTCACAACGATGGTCGCCAGTGACGTACCAATCGCCAAATGGGTCACCACTTCTGGTGAAAAATCATAAGCGGTAAAAATCCATACCAGTGCTGGTACGATAATCATGCCGCCGCCAACGCCAAATAAACCGGCACTAACACCTGCAAACGCGCCTGCAATCACAAACCACACATATAACATCATCGAATCAGCCTTTTATCACACTTATTTTTATAAAAATTCTTTAGTTTTATAATCACTTGCCTATCGCATTTGCTAAATCATAATCCGACCTTTATGCTGTTTATTTGGTATTGTCTAATCGTGACAATCTCATGACAATCGCCCAGTATAACAAAGATTATCCACGCTATATTAACCACATCGACGAAACTTATGCCGCCATTTTCCAATTTTTCTGACGACTCATTAGAGCTTCATCATTTACCACAGCTGAACCATCGCCACCTTGTCAGCAGTGCCTCTACCAATAGCGAGCTAATAGCAGATGTACAACATGGCACGTTAAATGCTGCGCAGATGCATCTACTGACCGCTGAAACCCAAAGCGCAGGTCGTGGGCAGCACGGGCGCTCGTGGCAATCACCGCGCGGCAATGTCTATCTGTCGTTATATCACCCTGTTCATCTGCCGATTAGCGGTTTATTGTCACTAATCATCGGCGTTGAACTGGCAAAAATGCCCGTTATTCAAATATTAAATGAGCAATTGCGCGCGCAAGGATTGACGCCCATCGGCGTAAAATGGGCAAATGATTTGGGCTTTTATCAACTGCCATCTGACTCAGTGTCAAATGAGCCTAAACTGACAGCACAGACCCTACCTTTTCATAAACTTGCGGGTATTTTAATAGAACCTGTTACCCAAACGGGCAAATTGGTCGGCGTAGTGATGGGCGTAGGACTTAATGTACAGGCAACGCCCAATCTCACTGCAAAGACCTGCGAAGGCATGAGTTATCAAGCGATTAGCCTACAGGATATTTATGAGAGGCTAAAACCAGAGACAGATATTGTGAGTCTGCCAAGCCTAAAAATACTTTACCAACAAATGAGTAAAGCCCTGCTAGCCGCGATGACACGCTTTGAGCATCTAGGATTCGAGAAGCCCACTGGTCAAAGCTATAACTTGGACAGCTTTTTAAAACAGTTTGAGTCGATGGACGCATTGGCAGGATTACGCTTGCACGTTACTCAAGAGCATAACGGTAAAACAGATAGCATCACAGGTTATGCTTGTGGTCTTGATACACATGGATGTTTGCAATTGCGTCAAGATAGCGGTAAGATTTCTGCGCTTTTTACCGGACGCATCGACGTTATTGATAAGGCTTAAATCAAAGACCCAATGGTCACGATATAAAGGGATTTTTATGCTCTGGTTAGATCTTGGCAACACCCGCCTAAAATACTGGCTCACCGATGATATCGGACAAATAGTCGCGCATGATGCCAAGCAACATTTGCAAGCGCCTGCCGAACTACTGATGGGTTTGACCGATCGCTTCGAGCGTTATGCGCCTGATTTTATTGGTATCTCATCGGTACTTGGCGACGATTTGAATGTTAAAGTGTCAGAGACATTAGGTCGTCTGAATATTCCGTTTGAGTTTGTCCATGTCGATGCCGCGCATGCTTTGATGAAGAGTGCTTATAATGACGAACAGCTCGGCTGTGATCGTTGGCTACAGATGCTGGGCGCCGTGGATAAGAAAAAACGTCAATGCGTGATTGGCTGTGGCACAGCGGTGACCATTGACTTGATTGATCATGCTGAGCATTTGGGCGGTTATATTTTCCCCAGTATTTATCTGCAACGTGAGTCACTGTTTTCTGGTACCAAGCAAATCACCATCTCTAATGGCACCTTTGATAGTGTTGGTCAAGGCATGACCACACAAGATGCGGTACATCGCGGTATCTTGCTCTCTATTGTCGGTGCCATCAATGAGATTAGCCATCGCCATCCCAACTTTGAAGTCATCATGACGGGTGGTGATGCAGCCATTATCTCGCAGCACGTCAACCGTCCGGTGCGCCTACGTGATGATTTATTGTTAAATGGCTTGGCACGCTATTTTGATCATACCAAGCAGTCGTAATACTCAATAAATGCTTTTACCTTGAAAATAAAAAAAGCAGTACGTGTGAGGCGTACTGCTTTTTTATTATTGTTTAAGCTTTATTAATACTCAAAGACTATTGGGATGGTGACATTACCTACTACTGTCTTACTATCTTTTCTAAATGGTTTAAAAAGAGAACGACGTAGTTCTTTTTCAAATCCACTATCAATTCTATCAGAGCCGCTACTCTTTAATACGGTAATATTGGCGACTTTGCCTTCTTGATTTACCCTTAATAAGAATTCCATTTGAACACGCTTCTTTTTGCAAGGTTCTTCCGGATCGCAATAACCCCCTAAAGCACGAATGTGGCGATTGTTAAAACTTGGCTGACGTAACCACTTCGCATCAGAAGTCGCAAACTGGATGACAGGTTGCGCTGGTGATAAGTCTGCTATTTCAGCATTTGCAATGTGTGCCGAAAATATACTCAGTACTAGCATCGCCTTTGTCAGCGCAGAAATGATAGTTAATCGAAGGCGTATTTTTAAGTGTCTTTTAAGCGCGGTAGTAGTAGTCGGCATCATAAGCAGTATCTGATAAATATGGTGGATAAAAAAGGCTAAGGGTCAGCTTTATTAATCGATTATTGTTAATCAAAAAATAAAACCGCATCTTAGCACAATTGTTTATTCTTTTCTAGCCGTTACCTCGCACAGCCCAAAGCCTTGTTGATCAATCTAACCTGTGTTAACGTTATTTAGTCTCATTAAACAGCTCACGACCGATAAGCATACGACGAATCTCACTAGTGCCCGCACCAATTTCATACAGCTTGGCATCGCGCCAGTAGCGACCAAGTGGATACTCATTGGTATAGCCGTTACCGCCAAATATTTGAATGCCCTCGCCTGCCATCCAAGTGGCTTTTTCGGCACACCATAAAATCACACTAGCACAATCTTTACGTACTTCGCGACTATGACCAGCACCGCGCGCGTCCAACATATCGAGATTTTTCCCAACGGTATATAAAAAGCTGCGACCTGCTTGCAATATCGTATACATGTCTGCGACTTTACCTTGGATAAGCTGGAACTCACCGATGGCTTGACCAAACTGCTTACGATCATGAATATAAGGCACGACATTGTCCATCACCGCTTGCATGATACCGATAGGACCCGCAGCCAATACGGCACGCTCATAATCTAGGCCGCTCATCAATACCTTAACGCCTTCATTGAGACCGCCCAAGATATTTTCGCTTGGTACGGTCACATTGTTAAAGGTCATCTCACCCGTATGGCTACCACGCATGCCAAGTTTATCCAGCTTTTGTGCCGTGCCAAAACCTTCCATGCCTTTTTCAACGATAAAGGCCGTCATGCCTTTCGCGCCTAGCTCTGGATTGGTCTTGGCATAGACCACCATCACATCCGCATCAGGGCCATTGGTGATCCACATTTTGCTACCGTTTAGCACATAACTTCCATCTTTTTCTTCAGCTTTGAGTTTCATACTGACGACGTCTGAGCCAGCGCCTGTCTCACTCATTGCCAATGCACCGATGAACTCACCGCTGACCAGCTTTGGCAAATACTTTTGTTTTTGTGCCTCAGAGCCATTGCGTTTGATTTGGTTGATACATAGGTTTGAGTGCGCACCATAGCTTAGCGCGACCGATGCCGAAGCGCGGCTAATCTCTTCCATCGCGACCATATGTGCGACGTAGCCCATGTTAGAGCCGCCGTACTCTTCAGGAACGGTAATGCCATGTAGACCGATGTCGCCCATTTTTTGCCATAGATCCATGGGGAACTCGTCGCTACTGTCGATTTCGCTTGCACGTGGAGCAATTTCATTAGTGGCAAACTGCTGTACCATATCGCGTAATGCATCAATATCTTCGCCAAGCTGAAAATTTAATCCAGGTAAACTCATAACCATTCCTTGTGTTTTGATATTTTTAAATTTCGAATTTTAATCTGCTTTTTAAAACCACTGTAACTGTATTTATAATGTCATTTTTGGAGTCATAGTCAATTCAATGTGAAAGTCTGACAAGGCAACCGAGTGTCGATGTATATTGAATACTTCAAGCGAGGTTAACGCTGTCACACTTTTATAGTGGATTGACGATACTTGTTAAGACTGACGTTTATTGATTAAAGCACGTGCCACGTTTGAACCATTTGGACGCTTTAAGAACGCACTGATACGCTCGCCTGCCACGACCAATTTATCTAAGTCGATACCAGTACTGATACCCATACCATGCAGCATATACACCACATCTTCGGTCGCCACATTACCTGTTGCGCCTTTAGCATAAGGACAGCCACCCAGTCCAGCCACCGAGGTATCAAATTCGCTAACACCCATTTGTAATGCCGCTAAGGTATTGCTCAATGCTTGACCATAAGTGTCGTGAAAATGTCCCGATAGCATAGAGATATCAGCATATTCTAATGCGGCCTGCAGGGCTCGTTGTACTTTAAGCGGTGTACCAACACCAATAGTATCAGCAATGCCAATTTGCTCAGAACCAATCTCTACCAAACGCTTAGTCACATAAGCTACTTGGCTTGGGTCAATGTCGCCTTCATAAGGACAACCAACTGTACAAGAAATGACGCCGCGCACTTTGATGCCCTGTGCTTTTGCAGCCGCTGCTACTGGTGCAAAGCGTTCGATACTCTCATCAATACTGCAATTGATATTTTTTTGGCTAAAGGTCTCACTGGCTGAGCCGAAAATAACGATTTCGTCAGGACAGTGCAAAATGGCATTTTCAAAGCCGCGCATGTTGGGCACTAGGACTGAATAGCAAATATCTGTCTGCCGTGTCGGCGCTAGCGCGTCAAGTAACGCGCTGTTATCACCCATTTGTGGCACCCATTTTGGCGAGACAAAGCTAGTAACTTCTAGCTTTTTGACACCTACTGCAATCAAATCATTGATAAGCGCTTGCTTAACCTCAGTCGGTACCGTCGTTGACTCATTTTGTAGTCCATCACGCGGACTGACATCAACGATTCTGACGTGACTTGGATATGGATGGTTTAGATACGAATGGCTCATGCTTGTCGTCCTTTTTATTACTTACCTATTATTAAGCTATGTCAGCTATTCGCTCTCAGTATTTTCGCCAGCATCAATGCGTAATAACTCGTCACCATCAGCGACCAAGTCACCTGCTGCAAATAGCAATTCTGCCACCACGCCATCCGTCGGCGCAGTAATAGTGTGCTCAATTTTCATAGCTTCGATGACCGCTAACGGCTCGCCTTTTTTCACAGTATCACCAACCGCCACTTTAAAGGCAACCACCTGCCCTGGCATCGGTGATTTTAAACTGCCAACCGCTGCGGACTCTTCGCCAACGTGCGCCATAATATCAACAAGCGTAATCTCGTCACGACCACTGTCTGTGAACACATAAACGGTCTCATTATGCATCCAGCTTTGCGCGCTAGTACGTGCACCATCTAACCATAGCGTATGATTGTGCTCGTCGCTACTGGCATAGCTCACTTGACCTTCATAAACCGTTTCAGTCTGAGCGGCTACATTGATATTGCTATTATCCTGCGTATGCGCGATCTCTTTACCAATGACGAGCGTAAAGCTACTGAGGTTATCGCTGCCTTTTTTGCTGTCTGAACAATTTGCATTGTGCCAGTTACTCATGCAGGCAGTATAAGCATGCTCCTCATAAACCAAGCTGAATGATCTGATGTAGTCGCTATAAGCACGGAAGCCGGTAGGTTTACTAAATGGGTCGATATCTGACTCTTGCGTCGCCATCTCGCTCGCAAGCTGACGAGTAATAGCGGTCACAACCAGCGTCGATAATGCCAAAGGCTGCTGATTAAAAATTGCATCACGCTCGTGCTCAATCAATGCCGTATCGAGATTGGCTTGGCTAAAAGATTCTGTATTTAAGATATAACGCAAAAATGCCGCGTTATTCGGTAAACCCACGATACGCGTTTGCGCAAGTGCTCGATCGAGCTTGGCTAAGGCTTGCGCTCGCGTTGGCGCATGAACGATGAGCTTGGCAATCATAGAGTCATAAAATGGGCTAATCACATCGCCTTCGCGCACGCCATCATCGATACGCACGCCAGTACCATCTTTATCGATCATAAAGGTGCTGTGTTCAGGTTTCTGATACGTAAACAACGTACCGGTCGCGGGCAAGAAGCTATTGTCAGGATTTTCGGCACAGATACGTGCTTCAATTGCATGACCGTTGATAGTCAGATCGTCTTGGGTTTTTGGCAATGGTTGACCTGCCGCAACTAAGAGCTGCCATTCGACCAAATCGACACCGGTAATCGCTTCACTGACTGGATGCTCAACCTGCAGGCGTGTATTCATTTCCATAAAATAAAAATTCATAGAATCTTCACGCTGCTCAACGATGAACTCAACCGTACCTGCACCAACATAATCGACCGCACGAGCCGCTTCGATGGCAGCGGTGCCCATCGCTTCACGCATCGCAATATCAACACCCGGTGCGGGCGCTTCTTCTAATACTTTTTGGTGACGGCGCTGTACGGAACAGTCACGCTCAAATAAATGCACATAGTTGCCATGCGTATCACCGAATACTTGGATTTCGATATGGCGTGGTTTTAAGGCGTATTTTTCAACCAATACTTTATCATCACCGAAGCTGGTAATAGCTTCACGGCGACATGAGTCTAATAAATCCACAAAGTCGCGGCTTTGCTCTACGATACGCATACCTTTACCGCCACCACCAGCGCTGGCTTTAATCAGTACTGGATAGCCGATACTATCGGCTTGCTGCTGCAAAAATTCTGCGTCTTGATTGTCACCATGATATCCCGGTATCAATGGCACGCCAGCCGTTTCCATTAACCGCTTGGATTCAGATTTGCCACCCATGGCGCGGATAGCGTCAGCCGATGGACCGATAAATACCAGTCCTGCATCCTGACAAGCTTGCGCAAAGTCAGCATTTTCGCTTAAAAACCCATAACCCGGATGAATCGCTTGTGCGCCAGTTTCAAGCGCTATCGCGATAATCGCATCACCTTTTAGATAGCTGTCTTTTGGTGCTGAACCGCCCAAATAGATGGCTTCATCACAGATAGCCACATGCTTGGCTTCACGATCCGCATCAGAGTAAACAGCGACGGTGCTAACACCCAGACGCTTGGCAGTCGCGGCTACTCGGCAGGCAATTTCACCACGGTTGGCAATTAGAATTTTAGAAAACATAACTATCCCTGTGTGTTATCGTTTTTATTTGAGGTCTTGTCTATTTACTCATTTGTCTCTTGTGCATTATTAATCTGCCGTCAACCAATTGGGCTTACGTTTTTGCAAAAAGGCTTGCACGCCCTCTTTACCTTGCTCTGATGAGCGAATATCAGCGATACCTTTTACTGTATCGGTGATCAGCTCATCAGTGATGGGCGCACCAGCGACGTCGTGTAATAGCTGCTTGCAAGTTTTGACTGCATCAGGGCTATTTTTGACGATTTTGCTACAAAATATAGCGACCTCATCAGCCAGCCATTCTTCGCTAACTCGCTCATGGATAAAGCCAAGCTGACGTGCTTTTTTGGCATCAAATACTTCAGCACTTAAGAAATAACGCTGCGATGCTCTAGCACCCAGTGCTCGGATGACATAAGGGCTAATCGTTGCAGGCGCTAAGCCTAAACGCACTTCGCTTAGGCAGAAGTTAGCAATTTTGACAGCGATGGCCACATCGCAAACAGCCACTAAACCCATGCCACCTGCATAAACATCACCTTGAATAGCCGCAACTGTTGGCTTCGGACACTCGTAAATAGTTTTAAGCATTTGCGCTAATTTGTCCGCGTCTGCTAGATTTTCTTCATAGCTATAATCTGCCATGGCACGCATCCAATTCAAATCGGCACCTGCGCAGAATGCCTTGCCAGCAGCTGCTAGCACAATGACACGTACCTCATCATCAGCACCAAGCGTATTAAATGCATCGGTTAGCTCAGCAATCATTTCATCGTTAAAGGCATTACGTATCTCAGGACGATTTAACGTCACCGTAGCCACGTGCTGCTCAACGCTGACCAACAGACTTTTATAATTATTAGTATTTTTTAATTTCGTTTCTTTCATAGCTTTCTCTGTGTTCCTGTTTGTAAATATTTAGCCCAACGTTTGGGCCATCTATAATAACGTCCATATAAGAAAGTAAGATGTCAAAACCCGATGCCGCGATATAATCACTTTAAAAAATTGTCGCACCACCATTTTATTGCGAGCAGACCTTAGAGCTTTTACATCCTAAAAACACCAAAAGTCGTCTCTTCGATCGGTGCGTTATAGGCGGCGCTTAGTCCTAATGCCAATACATGTCGCGTATCAGCAGGGTCAATTACACCATCGTCCCATAGACGTGCGGTGGCATAATATGGGTGACCTTGCTTTTCATACATATCGAGAATCGGCGCTTTAAATGCCGCTTCATCCTCATCACTCCACGCCTCGCCTTTACGATCAAAATTGTCACGCTTGACCGTTGCCAAAACCGATGCTGCTTGCTCGCCACCCATCACCGAGATGCGCGCATTTGGCCACATCCATAAGAAGCGTGGGCTATAAGCGCGGCCACACATGCCATAGTTACCAGCGCCAAATGAGCCACCGACAATGACCGTGAACTTTGGCACTTTTGCATTGGCGACTGCCATGACCATTTTGGCACCATGACGTGCAATGCCTTCGTTTTCATATTTGCGACCGACCATAAAGCCAGTGATGTTTTGCAGGAATACCAATGGGATTTTGCGTTTGCAGCACAGCTCAATAAAGTGCGTGCCTTTTTGCGCTGACTCACTAAATAAGATACCGTTGTTGGCGATGATACCGACTGGCATCCCTTCGATATGAGCGAATCCGCAGACCAGCGTCATGCCAAATCGCGCTTTAAATTCATCAAAAGCACTGTCATCGACGATACGAGCAATGATTTCTTTGATATCAAATGGCTTGCGCTTGTCCGTTGGAATGACGCCATATAGCTCTTTGGCATCATAGCGTGGTGGACGCGGTTTGATTTGATTGGGCACTTGCTTCGTAGGACGATTTAGATGGCTCACGATGTTGCGCGCAATCGACAATGCATGGGTATCGCTCTGTGCTAAGTGATCGACGACCCCAGACAGACGGGTATGCACATCGCCGCCACCCAAGTCTTCGGCAGTAACTTCTTCACCTGTCGCCGCTTTTACCAGTGGAGGACCACCCAAAAAGATAGTACCTTGGTCTTTCACGATAATAGACTCATCACTCATCGCTGGCACATAAGCCCCACCAGCCGTACAGCTGCCCATGACCACGGCAATCTGTGGAATACCTGCCGCACTCATGTTGGCTTGATTAAAGAAGATGCGACCAAAGTGCTCTTTATCAGGGAACACGTCATCTTGGTTGGGCAAGTTTGCACCACCGGAATCAACCAAATAAACACAAGGCAAATTGTTTTCTTGCGCGATTTCTTGCGCACGCAGATGTTTTTTGACCGTCATTGGGTAATAAGTACCGCCCTTTACCGTGGCATCATTACAAACAATCATACACTCAATACCATTGATACGACCGATACCCGCAATCACGCCAGCAGCAGGAATCTCTTCGCCATACATATCGTGCGCTGCCATCGGTGCCACTTCTAAAAATGGCGTACCTACATCGAGCAAACGCTCAACACGCTCACGAGGTAAGAGTTTACCACGGGCTAAATGCTTGGCACGGGCACGCTCTGAACCACCTTGCACGACTTTACGTAAGTGACCATATAAGTCATCGACCACCGCTTGCATTGCGGCACTGTTTTGCTGAAATTCAGCAGCGTTTGGACTCAGTTTACTGGTTATGATAGCGCTCATGACATCCCTTTTCTTTAATGCGTAAATGCGAGTAGCTTCTTATGCGAATTATTCTAGCTACTGGTTATTTTGGTTTTTATTCGTATTCGTATAGCCAGCTCAGTTTATAATCGATACAGCGAGATTTGGGTGAATTTTTTGTAGCCTCTGTCGGCGTAGGCACAGCAAGCTAGAAAAATTAATACAAGTCTCGCGTTATACCATAACGTATTTATGTCATTTGGTATCGACTATAACTTTTAATGAACTAAACATGATAGTCAGACTAACTACAAACCTAGCTCTTCTTTCATTTGTTCAATGATTTTATATTTCTGAATTTTTCCAGTGATGGTCATTGGATATTCAGTCACGAAACGATAATAAGTCGGCACTTTATAATGGGCAATATGCTCGCTACAGAACTGGCGAACTTCCTCTTCCGTCAAGCTGTCTGCTTCTTTAGGGATAATCCAAGCCACCAATACTTCGCCATACTTTTTATCAGGAATACCGACGATTTGCACATCACGAATCTTTGGATGACGATAAAGATAATTCTCGATTTCGACAGGATAAATATTTTCTCCGCCACGAATCACCATATCTTTACTACGACCAACGATTTTTACATAACCGTCCTCATCCATCGTAGCCAAATCACCCGTATGCATCCAACCGTCTTGGATGGCTGCGCGGGTTTTGAAGCGACTGCCCCAATAGCCTTTCATTACTGAATAACCGCGTGTCAATAACTCACCGGTTTCACCCAATGCGACAGTCTCACCCGTCGCCGTATCGATGACTTTCACCTCAAGCGCAGGCTGCACTAAGCCAACGGTTGATACTTGCTTATCAAGTGGCGTATGTTCATTGGTTTGACAAGATACTGGACTAGTCTCTGTCATGCCATACGCAATGGTGACTTCGCTCATGTGCATCTCATCGATGACACGGCGCATGACTTCAATCGGACAACTAGAGCCTGCCATGATGCCAGTACGCAAAGTCGATAAATCAAAGTTTTTAAACTCCGGATGGTCAAGCTCTGCGATAAACATCGTTGGCACACCATGCAGACCCGTACATTTTTCTTCTTCGACGGCTTGCAACACTGTCAACGGCTCAAAACCATCATTCGGATAAACGATACAGCCACCATGCGTGAGAATCGCTAGGTTGCCAAGTACCATACCAAAGCAGTGGTAGAGTGGCACTGGAATGCACAGTTTATCTTCTTCCGTGAGATTCATGGCCTCACCGATGAAGTAACCGTTATTAAGAATATTTCGATGGCTTAAAGTCGCCCCTTTTGGCGTACCAGTCGTGCCACTGGTGAACTGAACATTGATGGCATCAGTGTTCTTGAGCTGAGCTTGGCGCTCGGCAACACGAGGATCGTTGGCATCGCCTTCCGCCATCCATGCAGAGAACTTCTGCATAAAGCCAAAGGTTTCCTCAGATGCTGGCTCATCAATCCAAATGATACGCTCAATCGTTGGAATCTCGACCAAATCAAGCTGGGTGTAGTCTTTATGGTAAATTTCAGGACACAGTTCACTGATGAGACTGGCGTAATCGCTGGTTTTGAAATGACGCATGAGCACAAGCGCTGAGCAACCCAATTTATTCAAGGCATATTGCAGCTCAAAGGTACGATAGGCAGGATTGATATTGACAAGGATAATACCGGCTTTTGCCGTTGCTAATTGCATGAGCAGCCATTCAGCATTATTGTGTGACCAGATACCGATGCGATCACCGATTTCCAGCCCCATTTCAATCATAGCACTCGCTAACTGATTGACTTGCTGTTGCAGTTCTCGGTAGGTCCAGCGAATATTTTGATGGCGAGAAACCAAGGCTTCGCGCTCTGGATATTTGGATACAATAGCATCAAAAAAGTCACCGATAGTCGCTTCAATGAGCGGCACATCAGGACCTTTATCATAGCTTTGGGTAAGCGGTGCATTTGCTGAGCGTGCGCCCATATTAATACTAGGAATGCTATTTAGAATAGTATCAAAATCAATTTGAGTCGCATCAAAATCAGAAGTTTGCGTCATAACGAGTCCTTTCGTTTTACTTTTTATCGTATTTATCATTTGTAAATAGTACGTATTGATAGCCTGCAGACCTTTCACTCTTCCTTGCATAGGTCTTATAGAGATTGTCACTACTATACCGCTGTAAACAAACGGCTGTCAATCATAGTAATACAATGTGTATCATTTAATTAGTCATCAATATTTCGTGTTAGTAAAAGGTAACATAGAATCATGGCAAATTTTTGACATAAAAAAGCCAATCATACTTTGGCTAGTACAATTGGCTTAGTTTTTAACATTGCTATTAACATTTGATTTAAAACTGAGTGTTTAGAATAAACTCAACGTTACGCCCATTTAGTTTTAACAGGCGTTAAGCTTTAACGATTGGCGGCAACTTGATGGTCAACGTAGCGCTGACTTCATCACTATCATTTAGCAAGTTCATCACCAATTCCTCATCACTTTCTGTCTTGACCTGCCAGTTGCCAGTCGCTTTTGGCACACCTGTCACCATGACGAAGATGGCTTTATTTTTTAGGCGAATCATGGGCGGCTTATGCTCATAGCCATTATGATCTAGACCCAATACATCATCAGCAATGGTAGCAGCCTGCGCACGTAATGGCGCGACGTAACGACACGGTATACCATCGATAGACATACAGTCGCCAATCGCATAAATATTGGCTGTACTGGTACGCAAGGTCGGCGCATCCACCACGATACCAGTGCGACGGTCGAACTCTACACCAGCTGCGGCAGGCAGCTTATCATCGACCGTCAAACCTGTACTGGCAATCACATGATCTACGATGAGCGGTTCAATTGGCTCAGCAGTACTGCTGTCTGTTGCTGATGCTAGCGCCTCATAACTGACCTGCAGTTTTCCATCACTGATACGAGTAATAGCAGATACCTGATACCCTCCTAAAAAGTTAATCCCTTGCGAATTGACCGCTTGGGCGATACGAGAAGTTGCTTTTGGCGGTAGCATTTGTGATAGTGGTGCATCGTTTAAATCAATGAGCGTCACTTGATGACCTGCTTTTAATAAGTCCTCTGCAATCTCCGTCCCGACCATACCAGCACCAACGATAGCGACGTGCTGACTGCCAGTGGCTAGCTTTTCTTGCAACTGTCCAAAGCGCTCAATATGATTGACATGCCATACTAAATCCTCTGGCAAGCTTTTTGGGAAGATAGGGTGTGCACCCATCGCTAGTACCAGCTTGTCATAGCCGATCGTAGCGTAATTGGTATAGACGGGATCTGAGCGCAGCGCAGAGATAAGCTGCAACTGTTGAGTGGTCGTATCAACATCCGTCACTTGCGTGTTGGCAAGTAGCTTAACATTTGCAGCTTCTGCGGCATCAACGCCAGTCGCTCTGACCAAATCTGCCGCACTTTTCTTTTGGCTAATCGCCATCGTCAGCATTGGCTTGTGATAACGATCGCCGCTATCGGCAGTAACTAAAGTAATCGGAATGTCTTTGTCTTTTGCACGAATGGCATCAATCACATGCCAGCCTGCCAAACCTGCACCAATAATGACGATACCGTTGTTTGATACTTCTGAGTTTTCAGCGCTCATATTAGCTCCAATATAGATAAGCAATTATTTTAGTTGTTAGCATATTGACCGCTATTGTATCAGTAAACAGCCATGCACTCATCTACTCACTTATAGACCAATCATATCAACATCACTGTTAAATACATCAAGCTATCACGCACAAAAAAGCGCCTATTGATAAATAGACGCTTGAAAGTATGAGAAAGTGGAATAGAGTATTTAGTGATTGAGGATTTTCGATAAGAAAAGTTGCGCGCGATCACTTTTTGCCCCTTCAAAAAACTCATCTTTACTACAGTTCTCGACAATATGACCTTCGTCCATAAAGATAATACGATTGGCTACCTGACTGGCAAAGCCCATTTCATGGGTCACACACATCATGGTCATGCCATCGCGAGTCAACTCGACCATAACATCAAGTACTTCTTGAATCATCTCAGGGTCAAGAGCAGAGGTCGGCTCATCAAAGAGCATCGCTACAGGATCCATTGCCAGCGCTCGTGCAATCGCAACACGCTGCTGCTGACCACCAGAGAGCTCGGCTGGATATTTCGCGGCCTGTACCGTTAGTCCAACGCGATCTAAATACGCCATGGCTTTTTGTTTGGCCTCGCTCTCTTTGCGACCCAATACTTTAATTTGAGCGACCGTCAAATTATCAATGATAGTCAAATGTGGAAACAGCTCAAAATGCTGAAAGACCATGCCGACACGGCTGCGTAATTTCGGCAGATTGGTTTTTGCCGCACCAACTGAGATACCATTTACCATGATCCCACCTTCTTGAAAAGGCTCTAGTCCATTGACCGTTTTAATCAAGGTTGATTTACCACTACCTGATGGCCCGCACACGACGACGACATCACCTTTATGTACATGCGCCGTACAATCACTCAATACTTGAAAATCCCCATACCATTTGCTGACATCGGACATTTGAATGACCATCTCATCACTAGCATGACCATTGTTGGTGACCAGTCCGCCAAAGGCATTTAAGTATGTATCAGCTTTGCTCATCACTGGCTCCTAACCACATTGTTTTTAATAATCGTCATTTAAGAAAAGTTAGATCAACTACTCAACCAAAGCCTCAACACTCAAAAAGCGCAAGCCAAGATAAATATCTATCAAAATCGCAAACGCTTTTGCAATTGTTGGACGCCCACGGAGGCACTGACACTGATGATGAAATACACCGCACCAGCACCCAAAATGTAAGGCGTCAGCAAACCCATCAGCTCACCGCGTACATAGGCGGCGCGGAAAAAATCTGTCAAACCAATAGCAAAAACCAACGTCGTATCTTGGAATAAAATAATACACTGTTGCAAGATTAGCGGCAGCATTTTGCGAAAGGCTTGTGGCAAAATAACCAGACGCATGGTCTGCCCATAAGTCATGCCTAACGCTTTGGCGGCATTGACCTGCCCACTACCAATCGATTGAATACCAGCACGCACCACCTCTGAAAAGTAAGCGGCTTCAAACATCATAAAGGCAACCACACAAGAGGCAAAAGCAGCATCAAGTTGTAAGTACTTACCCGCTATCCAAAAATAAATCATCGGTACGGCAAAGTAAAACCACAGTAGCACCAGTAGTAGCGGTACAGAACGGAAGTAATTGACGTATAGCTTTGCTGGAATCTCAAGCGCTTTGATACCAGACAAGCGCATCAACGCCAATACCGTTCCTAAGCTAATACCACCAATAATCGCCAAAAACAGCACCTTTAAGGTGGTAATCATGCCGCCCATCAAACCAGGATAGGCTGTTGCCAATTCGGTCATCATGTTCATTTCTGACCTCCTGCAATGAGCCCAGGTACACGCAGTTTGCGCTCAATTAACCCCATAATAGCAATCAACGATAAGTTAAATACTAAATAAATAATCGTCGCGTAGGTATAAATCTCGATGCTGTTTTGGGTGTATTCGCTAATAGTTTTGGTTTGACTGATCAGCTCCATTACCCCCACTAATGAGGCGACGGAGGCGTTTTTGAAGCAGTTGGTCAGCTCGGAGCTGAGCGGTGGTAAAATAATACGAAAGGCCTGCGGTAGCAGCACTTCTTTGTAGACTTGCGGAATACTAAAGCCTAGTGCATAAGCAGCATTGATTTGACCTTCGGGCAACGACTCAATACCTGTACGCACCTGTTCAACGATACGAGCGGCGGTAAATAATCCAAGACCGATACTTGCTGAAAGCATGGCTGACGTGTTGGGCGATAAATCCTTATACCACCACTCTTGTATCGTGGGCGTGAGCCAGCCAGGTGCAATATAAAACCAAAAGAACAACTGGACAAGCAGTGGAATATTACGAAAAAATGTCACATAAGCGGTGCCAATGGCACGAGCGGTCTTATTAGGCAAAGTACGCATGATGCCAAAGATAGTACCTACGACCATAGCAATGGCCCATGCGATACTACCAATCAATAGTAGCCAGCCAAGACCAGTAATCATCCAATGGATATAAAGCTCATTACCGATACCAGTCTGCTCAAAGAGCACACCCCAGTTCCAGCTATAATTCATGGTTGTCTCTCCGAGCAGCGACTGAAAATCCTACGTGTTCAGATTGATATCAACATCAGTCTGAACACGTAAGCAAGCTATGTTGCAGGACAATAATTACTGTGCCGTCGCAACTTTCGGCTGAGCGCTGTCATGCGGACTGGCAATCAAGGCTTTTAAGTTGTCAGACATCTCAAAGTTTAGATTGACGTTCTTTGGTGGGATTGGGTTTAAGAACCACTTGTCATAAATGCTGTTGATTTCCCCTGATTTAAAGACATTCGCTAACGCTTCATCGACCACTGCTTTGAACTCAGAATCATCCTTACGCATCATACAACCATAAATTTCAAACGATTGCGGCGTGCCGACGATGACCCATTCATCAGGATTTTTTGCTTTGGCTTTTTCGCCAGCAAGTAGTACATCATCCATCATAAAGGCATCCGCGCGACCATTTTCTAGCATAAGGAAGCCTTCGCCGTGGTCTTTTGCTGAGATGATATTCATGTCCATTTTGTTGTCATCATTATACTGACGAATATAACGCTCTGAAGTTGTGCCTGCGGTGGTGACTAAGGTCTTACCTTTTAGGTCTTCAAAATCTTGAATACCTGAGTCTTTTTTGGTCAATAGACGCGTACCGATTTCAAAGAAACCGTTGGAGAATGCCACTTGTTTTTGACGCTCTTCGTTGTTGGTGGTCGAACCACATTCAAAGTCGACCGTGCCGTTTTGTACCAAGGGAATACGGGTTTGTGAGGTGATAAGGTTATAACGGACGTTGAGGTCTGGCATGTTTAGCTTTTGCTTAACCGCTTCGACGACTTTCATCTCTAAATCGTGCGCATAACCAATCGGCTGATTTGGGTCGTCAGCGATATAAGAAAATGGAATAGAAGAGTCACGGTGACCGACCACGATAGTACCCGAGTCTTTGATTTTTTGTAGAGTACCGTTGGTAGTGGTTTCTGTCGCTGTTGCATCATCTGCTGGCGCATCAGTGCTGGTTTGGCTACTGTTATTACACCCTGCAAGACCTAGCGCCATAAAAGCAGCGAGAGTTAAAGGTTTAGAGAAAGACCTAGAAGATAGATAGCTCATGAGATACATCCTTTTATCACATTATCACAAGATTGAATGAGTGCTTGGACGACACAGGTCTTATTCATTGACCTTATTGCCATGCATCCATGCGGTGGTTGTTGCTGTTATTTATCACAATGCAACTTAATGTTACTGTACAACAAATTAGCGAGTGTGGGTAAAATTTTTTTAATGAGGCTTATTTTTCAAGGATATCGGGTTTAGTATCACCATAACTATCCAATAAACGCCTTTAATCTGTTAAACAATATCTAACGAGCAATTGATAAATCACGATGAATCCCCATAAAGCTAACAACTTCTTAATACTATAAATGACCTATGACACAAGATACTCAAGTCCCTAATACGGACAGCCAGAACGCTGGCAACCATAGTGACAATGACGTACGTCAACGTTTCTTTATTGAAGATTCGCCAGTGCGCGGTGATGTGGTGCGCCTATCACGCAGCTATGCCAGTACGATAGCCCAAAAGCCTTATCCTGAAGCGATCAAGCGCTTATTGGGTGAGATGCTAACAGCAGCGAGTTTGCTTATCGGCACGGTCAAAATCAATGGTCATCTGTCCATTCAATTGCAATCATCAGACAGCGATAGCTTGCTAAACTGGGCAATGGCAGAATGCAATCAAGACGGTATCATCCGTGCCCTTGCTAGCTGGAAGGGTGAAACTGATGAGCAAGTACAGGCGTGGGAAAATATGACTCATGCCAAAGAGGCATTTGCTGAATTGGGTGCGATGGGTCAAGGCGTGTTGTTTATTAACATTCAGCCTGAAGGCGGCGAAGCCTATCAAGGCATCGTCGAGCGCAGCCATGACAATTTGGCAGACTGCTTAGCGCACTACCAAAAGCAATCGGCGCAGATTCCAACCTTGATTAATTTAGCGTCTGATGGTCTGCAAGCGGGTGGAATGTTGGTACAAATGCTTCCTCGTACTGCTGAAGAAACCTATGAAGTCGAGCAAAACCAAGATGCGGGTATCGACGATGACTTATGGATGCGTCTGAGCGTTTTGACACGGACAGTGAAAGCTGAAGAGTTGACCACGCTTGATGCCAACGAAATCCTTTATCGCTTGTATCATGAAGAAAATGTCGTCGCGCCCGACCCTGTTGCATTATCATTTGGTTGCACCTGCTCACGTGAGAAATGTGAGATGGCCATTGAGCAAATAGGTGAAGCAGAAGCCTTAGATATCATTGATGAGCAAGGCGGTAACTTTGAGATGGATTGCGGCTTTTGTGGCGAGATGTATAGATTTAATAAAGACGATGTGACCACGATATTTTCTGAGTAATTAGGATTTAGTGAAGCTCGCTTAGTAATAGAAAAACCCTCAAGTGTGACGCTTGGGGGTTTTTAACGTCATGGCTTGAAATTTATGACTGACGATATAACTGGTTTCGAGCACGCTTAATTGGCCAATTCATCCACTTCTGGATAAGAATAGATACGACTATCAAGCCCATACTTTGCATCATGGGCATCGCCTAGCCTATTATCCAACAGCCAAGCAATAACTTGCTCATGTACTCTATCGCTGTAGATTAAATTCATGTGATTGACCCCATAAAAAATCGCCTTATGTCCCTCTGGTACTGCTAGCGTATGCTCTTCGGTATATTCGCCGAGCGCTGACTCTACTGAGACCAACCCATCCCCAAGCAAACTTGTGGTCTTAGAGTCATAATGAGTTTCAATCAAAGCTGCCGCCACTAAATAGGTATTCACATGCAGGGGCAAACGCGTGGGATGACGAAACTCTGCTGGCAGCACGCTGCGCCCTTCGGTAGACTTCCAATCAGCATCGCGAATACTGCCGTAACGTAAATCTATAATACCAGCGCTACGCAAGTCGCCCAATTTAGCCAATGATCCTGCAAAAGGCAGCTTAGCGATTTTATCTTGAACAAAATGACCAATCTGCTCCAAGCTTGCGCCATGATGCGGTGAGCCTAAGGTGACAAGATTGCCCACGCGTTTGACCCAGCTAAAGCCTTGCTCTTTACCGTAAAACAGCGCACTACGGCTCAATAATCCACCCATACTATGACCGATTAAATCTATTTGAGTGACGTCGGGATTACTCTCAACCAAATCTTGCAAGACTTTTGCAAAGCTACGTCCGTTGCTAGAAATACGCCGACCCGTATTATAGTTTAAATACAGAACCGTCGCTTTTGGCAAGTGCTTGACCAACGCTTCACCCAAATTGCCTTCTCCAGATACCTGCCAGCTCAAGTGACTCATACAAAGCCCATGGCATAAAATAATAACACGCCCTGACAGCGCACCACTTTGTACACGATTGTATTCATCGTATAGCACCATCGATACTGCCAATGGATTGTGATGAGTGATAAGATGATCGCCCATGACGCCATTTAGAATATTGACCAAGCGACGTAAGTTTTTGGGTAAAGGTTGTATTTTTTTGGGTTTAGAAACCGTGTTATAAAGACGCAGCCCTGAGGCAAGATTATTGCCCACCAATTGCATCGTATAACGCACCGTGCCATAAATCCGCCCCGTGATGCCGCGCTGCCAGTGCTCAATATTGCCTTTATTAAACCGTCCTAAAGGACGCAGCAGAATCTCACGATGGATAGCCTCTACAATATCAGTGACTTCCACCACGCCCATCGTTGCCAACTGAGCCAAGCCTTCAAAAAAATCAACCAACGTAATAGGCTGATGCGGTTTGCTATAGCTGTTGTCCACCGTCTCGGCGCTCAGCTCATCGACATAGATATATTCGAGTTTCGCCAACTCTTCATAGACATCGCCCTGAAAACCTTCACCGGCATCCGACTCAACAGCAGTTGGACGCCGAGTGGTGGCAAATAAATCATGAATGGTTTCTAAAGGTTTTGGACTGGGCATAGTGTTAACATATCAAGCAGTTGAAGGAATTTTCCATACTATCCTGTAATTGTCATAAACAGAAGAGAATGATTTAACTATCAAGTATTTTTATTGTCAAAGAAAGGCGCTATCCTTTAATACCAATGCTTGCATATTAATAACTATCCTCCAAAATACAAAATCCCAAGCCATGACTTGGGATTTTTTTGTTGAGAAAAACACATCATTACTCATGCAAATGTCTAACTAGACAAACGACTCTGCCAGTATGACGTCGCCATCTTCACGCGTAATCATTACGGTCGCTGAGCGCGGCGTACTGCCTCCAGCAATAGCACCCCAAGTATTACCCGGATGCTGAATATTGATAAATAAGGTTTTAAAGTCAGGAGCCATGGTAATACCTGTGACTTCACAGCCTTCAGGACCGACAAAAAAACGTTTGATATTGTCATTACTAGCAGGCATGCCGACTCGTGTTTGTTGTCCTGCTGAGGTCGTTATGGCTGTCCCATCACTGACTTTACCCGGCAGCGCCGCCAGTAACATACAGCTGCTGGTATCGGTATAAGCGCCGTCATCGGTCTGAATCCACAATACGCCACGCGGATCGAAGTACAAACCATCTGGGGAAGAAAAATCGTTGTTGTCATTTAGCTGTGACAAATTTTCTGCGGCCAGATCATAAGGCGTGGCAAACAAATAAATGTCCCACTCAAAACTCGTGGCTGTATGATCGCCACCTGCTTCTGCCCAGCGAATAATATGACCGTTGTCATTACCTGCCGCTTTTTCACCTGCCTGATAGCTACGCGGATTAGAGGCTGACACAGGTTGGTCTTCGCGTACGCCGCGGTATTTATTATTGGTCAATGTGACGTATACCTCACCCGTCATAGGGCTAACCGATACCCACTCTGGTCGATCCATTTTGGTGGCGCCGACCACATCTGCTGCGGCACGAGCAAAAACTAACACCTCATCTTGCCCATTAAAAGGCAATACCGTATTGGAGGCATCCAGTCCGTTTTGACTATGGACGAGTGCTTTCCATTCACCGCTGCCATCTTCATTAAAGAGAGCAACATAGAGCGTGCCGTCATTCAAATACTTATCGCCCGCTTTTAAGCCGCCGCCGATATCACTATTTGACCATGTGGCTTTGGAGACAAACTTATAAATATATTCGCCGCGAGCATCATCGCCCATATAAAAGACCACCGGTTTGCCTTGTTCAACGGGGGCATAAGCACAGTTTTCATGGGCAAAACGTCCCAGTGCCGTACGTTTTTGCGGCATAGAATTTTGGTCAAAAGGGTCAATTTCGGTGATATAGCCAAAGGTATTAAAGCCATTACGATAATCGTCAGCAGCACTGGTACCGACGGCGGTCATATCCCAGCGCGAAAACTCATCGGCTATCTTGGCATCTTTGGCTTCAGGTGTGTGCCACAGATACTCCCAGCCTGGGAAATCCTCTGTTGCACCGTAGCGCTCGCGACCATAGTTTTGCCCATCACTTAATTGGCTAGCATCTTGCCCACGGGCGAATACCCCTAAAAAGTTCTCTTCGGTGGTCAGATAGGTGCCCCAAGGTGACAAACCTGCACCGCAATTATTATTGATGCCGCGCGTCTGAAAGCCTGTCGGATCAAACTTAGTCTTGACCAAATCAGAGCCGGCAACGGGCCCTGTCAACTGCGCCGTACTACTACTCGTGAGACGGCGATTATATTTCGAATCAGCCACCATCTCATAGCCCATGCCATCAGCGCGGCGTTTCATCTCGACCACTGCTACCCCATGGCAATTGACTTCTCGGCGCACGTCACTCGCGAGGCGACGATTTTTAAAGATGGGAGCAGCATTATCATCTTGGGTCACATAGTAGCCAAACGGACTCAATTCGTTACTATTCACGTATTCATGATTCATCACTAGCAGCCCATTCTCTGCCGCTTTGGCATCATAAGCGCCGCCCTTTTTACCAAAGAACCACATGCCATCATGGTTATCACCCATGCGCCACTCGAATGACTCTGCCGACTGCTCTCGGTTGTCTTTCCAATCATCGATACCCGATATCAGCGGCGTACCAAGTGGTAATATCATCTCGGCTTTATAGCCTGCTGCCACACTCATCGTTTCGGCAGTTGAATGCGCCACTGCCGTAAACTTCAAAGTTTCGGGACGTTTGAGATCGCCCTGTGCAGGGATAGCCGCGTTATTATCAGTATTCTTGATAGGACTGCTGTCATCATCATCGCTACAGCCAACCAAAGGTAGCGCCCCAAAAAAAGCCGCCGCCGTCAATCCTGTGCCACCTTTTAGGATACTACGACGATTTAAACGACGACTAATAATGGTTTGAAAATCGATATTGTCAGTCGGATTAGAGTCTTCAACGACTTCATGGGCAAGTGGTTGTTTATTATTCAATAATGTCATTATCAGTCACCTTGCTATTAGGCTGGATTGGCGGAGAGTTGATCGCGGCTTTACAATTATCACCACAAAAATACGAATTACGCCTAAGTCTACCGAGAGTTTATGACAGAACGTTGAAACATAGATGACAGTCTCATGACAGCACTTTGTGAGCACCTCATAAAACGAAAAAATCCCAAGCGTTAACTTGGGATTTTATGATGGCGTCGCTGCATTTGACGACTGATAAAATAGTGCTGCTATAAAAACTTATTGAACCTGCGCCTGCCATTCATGGGCACCGAGCTTCAATTTTAACGCATCGCCTGCTTGTAATATGCCAACGCCGCTTGGCGTTCCAGTCATAATCACGTCACCTGCTTGTAAGCTAAAGGCATGGCTAATCTCTGCCAGTAATTCATAAACTGGAAATAGCATCAAGGCACTGTCACCATCTTGCTTCAGCTCATCATTGATATAAAGCTGATATTCGACATGACTAAAATCACCAAATGCTTGCGGATCAATCCAATCAGCAAGTACACAGGCACCATCAAAACACTTAGCACGCTCCCATGGATGACCTTTTTCTTTGAGCTTACTTTGCAAGTCACGTAAGGTCAAATCCAGCCCCAAAGTCACGCCACCTATCGCTTGCTGTGCTTGTTCAAGCGTGGCTGCCGATAAGTCTGCTGCTAATTGCACACACAGCTCAGCTTCATAATGAGTATCACCATATATCGCTGGATTGGGACGGACGATATCATGACGCACACTGACCACTGACGATGCTGGTTTCATAAATAAGATGGGTGATTTTGGTATCTCATTGCCAAGCTCGCGGGCGTGTTCCGCATAGTTACGACCGACACAGACCACCTTGCCGATGGATGCACGTACGCTATCGTTAACCGTTGCAATGCTCGCGTCATCATTGACACTGGTAGCAATCGCATTGATTAAAGACATATGGGGTGATTGGCTCATACTAGGCACTCACAGCAGATTATTGATAGGTTGGTCATACATACTGCACTATCTGTCGCTATTTTTCTAGGGCTTATCTTCATTTTAAAAATAGCCATAAAAATGAGATAAATGGCAGTTAAACAAAATAATAGCGGGTTAATATTAAGATATTAACCCGCTATTTCATTGATTTTTTAGCATTATTTTGAGCCAAACCATTAAGGTATGGTGTTGGTCATTACATCAGGCGGTACATAGCTTGTGTGGCGGTTCATTCTTTTTTCAAACAACCTAAAGCTAAACAGAATCACCCATGATAATAGAAGGTAAATAATACCAGCAGCAAAGAACAGCTCCATCAAGGTATAAGTTCGCGCACTAATGGTTCGAGCGACACCCGTGATATCCATCAAAGCGATGGTTGACGCAAGCGCACTGCCTTTTAGCATAAAGATCACTTCATTGCTGTAGGCTGGAATGACAATACCAAAGGCACGGGGTAAGGTAATACGCGTAAGCTTCTGCCATTTCGACATACCGATAGCGTCAGCTGCTTCGAGCTCACCAACAGGAATGGTCTGAATCGCACCGCGAATGATCTCTGCCAAATAAGCACTGGTATTCATGGTAAAGGCAATGATGGCACACCAATACGCTTGACTGAGCACAGGTTCCCATAAGAACGAATTCCGTATAGCCTCAAACTGTCCTAGACCATAATAAATCAAAAATATCTGTACCAGCAGCGGCGTGCCACGGAAGAAGAAGATATAAGAAAATGGTAGTATCTGCACCAGCCAGTTTTTTGACAAGCGCAACTGGGCTAAAACCAAACCAAAAAATAGACCGATAATACCTGAGATAACCACCAGCTGTACGGTCAATACTGCCCCGTTTAATAAATCAGGAATGCTATCAAAAATAACCTGCCAATTCCAATCCATAGTATCTCTCCTCTATCCTATGGTCGATTGACGGTGGGTTGACTGACGGCTCAGCTTTTTAGCGTAGCGTGCCGCTGGATTGGCGCGCCATTCGAGCCACATCATAAAACCAGTAATCAACATGGTTAAACCCAGATAAATAATCGCCGCTGCCATATAAAAAGTAAATGGCTGCTGCGTTGATTGGGCGGCACGTGATGCCTGATACATAATATCTTTGAGACCCACGACCGATACCAATGCAGTATCTTTGAGCAACACCAAAAACAAATTGCCCAATCCTGGCAACGCAATCTGCCAAACTTGTGGCAAGGTAATGCGATAAAACGTCTGAAAAGGACGCATACCAATCGCTTGCGCCGCCTCCTTTTGCCCTATCGGAATCTCTTGGATCGACATGCGAAAAATTTCAGTCGCATAAGCGCCAAACGCGATAGATAACGCCATCACGCCGCCCCAAAAGGCACTGATCTCAACATATTCATTATAGCCGAATTTTTTGAGAATCGTCATCAGCAGCATAGAGCCACCGTAATAGATAAACAATACCAATAGCAACTCTGGAATACCGCGCATTGTCGCCGTATATACAGTCGCAATTTTACGCAGCAGCCAGACATTGGACAGCTTAGCTGTGGCACCGAGCAGCCCTAAAGCCATGCCGATGACTAAACTGGTCATGGCAAGCTTGATGGTGACGGTAGCGCCGCTCAGTAGTAGCGCGCCAAATCCTTGTAAATCAAACACAATTATCCACTCAGTCTCTTTATATTAGCAATTTGCAAAATATGAGTTAAAAGAATCAGCATCAATCGCTGAGCGCTGCTCATAAGCGTATTTTATACCAAATAGACCTTGGTGCTTTGCGTCATAGATGGACGTCAAATCAATACGATTATTGCGGCGGAAATTGACACAGTAGAAATGAGCGCTGATTTTATCATATTCGCTGCCAGCTATGTTAATACTCACACGTAAAAGCAGTGCTTAAATAGACGCTTATCTTCTTAAAAATGCATTAGATTAGTCATATTTTTACAAACCGAACAGTCAATATCACAAGACCGAACTATTTTTTATAAAAAACAAAAAAAGGATATCGCTATTGAAGCAATACCCTTCCTATGAAATGGAATTCAAATTAACCTATTAAAAATCACCATTCTCACGGTTACGATGCAACAGTACTAAACATATTTTAAGACTTATTCAGCAGGTTTTTCTGTCGGCTCAGTAGTGACCGTTGAGCTTGATGCTGGAATCGCAAAATATTTTTGATTGATTTTATCGTAAGTGCCATCCGCTTTAATATTGACCAATGACTTATTGATTTTTGCTTGCAATGCATCGCCTGGACGCACCGCGATGGCAAAATTATCATTGATGTCAATCTCTTGACCTTTGAGCGCATACTGACTGCCTGAGGTGGAGCCAAGCCATTCTAGCGCTGGCAGCTTATCAGACACCATCGCATCAACACGATTCGAACCCAAATCCAAAAACGCATTACTTAGCGTGTCATAAAGCTTCATGTCAGCATTTGGATAAACCTTTTCTAACCACTGCGAAGAAATGGTCGAGCGCTGAGCGGCAATAGAGTGCGCATTGATATCATCGCTATTGCTAGGATCGAAGCTGCTGTCTTTTTTGGCCAAAAACACCAAGGTATTGCTAAAGTACGGCTCTGTAAAGCTGACTTGTTGCTCACGCTCAGGCGTCACCGACATGGCGGCCACAATCGCATCGTACTTACCCGCTTTTAGACCGGGGATGATACCGTCCCAATCTTGCGCCGTGATTTCACATGTTACCTTCATATCGGCACAGATAGCGTTGGCAATATCAACATCAAAACCACCAAGGGTGCCATCCGCATTGGTATAATTAAAGGGAGCATAAGCGCCTTCGGTACCAATACGTAACACATCACCCGTCGCTGCGGTCTCAGCGGCGTCTGGGCTGACATCATCATTTGCATCATTTTGACCATTGCTACATCCTGCTAAGGTTAAAAGCGCCGCCATCGCAAGCAAGGGCGCTGAAAAACGTCGCGCCTTGATGCCATTGATAACAGACGCGTTCGCGATTGCACAGTGTTGGTCAAAATGGTTGTTCATGATCATCCTTGGGGTTTGTGAGTAAAATAACACTCATCTCTATGAGTGAATATCGCCATACGTGACAGCCATATCAGCCGAGCACAGAGATGAGCTATGATATTAGTTAGTCGCCGCTTCAGCTGATTCTTCTTTCACTTCAACAGCATCATCACCTTCAACCACCATCACTTCTTTTACGTCGGTGGTTGCCACGGCTTTTTGCGCAGCAGCAGTAGAGCTGGTGCCAAAATAGCTGCCTGTGATTTGGTCATAAGTACCGTTTTCTTTTAATTCAGCCAACGCTTTATTGAACTTAGCGACCAATGGATCGCCTTTACGAAGCGCGATACCCATGGCATCTTCGTCGGTGCTGATTTCTTGTCCTTTTACTTCATAGTCTTTGCCAGCATCCGTTTTTAGCCAATCGATGCCAGTGACTTTATCGGACATCATTGCCCGTACGCGACCTGAAGTCAGATCCAGATACGCATTGTCTTGGGTATCATAAAGCTTGATATCAGCATCTGCATGTTCATCCTGCAAGTACTGTGAAGCGACGGTTGAACGCTGTGAGGCAATGGGCTGACCTTTTAATGCATCGACGCGAATGTCATCACCTTTTTTACCAATTAAGATAATGCCAGTGTGAAAGTACGGGTCAGTGAATTCAACCACTTCTTTACGCTCAGGCGTGATCGACATACCTGCGATAATTGCATCGAATTTTTGGGCATTTAGACCAGGAATGAGACCATCCCAATCTTGTGAGATGACTTCACATTTTGCCTTCATTTGTGCACACAGAGCATCGACCAGCTCAATCTCATAACCAATTAACTTGCCATCAGCATCGGTATAACTGAACGGCTTATAGCTTGATTCGGTGGCAATTTTTATGTTCATAGGTGCATCGGCTGTGGTGTCAGCTGCCGCACCATCTTCTGGCGTGGCGCTATTATTACAACCAGCCAGCATAAGCATCGCGGCACTTAATGGCGCAAGCCAAAGCGCCTTAGTTTTTAATGATGATGTCATTGATATTGTCATGTTTGCTATTCCTTCATTTTTCAATCAGAAGATTATTGACCAAAGTTCGCTTGCTCAAGACGTGCCAGCTCACCGTTACTACGGATTTCGCTGAGTGCTTTATTAAAGTCGTCTCTGAGTGCGTCACCTTTACGAACAGCAATGGCAATATTGTCGTCATTGTCAATTTCGTCACCAACGATACCAAAGCCTTCAGGGTTGTCTGCCAACCATGATTTGGCAGAGACTTTTTCCGCCAATACTGCATCGCTACGACCAGACTTTAGATCCAAATAAGCATTGTCATAATTGTCATACAACTGCACAGTATTGCCGTCTTTGCCTTCATAGTTATCTTGTAAATAAGCGCCAGGCGTGGTTGAACGTTGACCACCAAGTGTCAAGTTTTTGATCGCCATAGGATCAAAACTGCCTTTGGTATCGGTCAGCCAAACCATCGTATTGGCAAAGTAAGGCTCGGTAAAGTCGACTTTTTCTTGACGCTCAGGTGTAATAGACATACCCGCAATCACTGCATCATATTTTTGTGCTAAAAGACCCGGAATAATACCATCCCAATCTTGAGCGACGATTTCACATTTGGCTTGCATCTGTTTACACAAGGCATTGGCAACATCAATATCGTAGCCTGCCAAGCTGCCATCAGCATTGGTGTAGTTAAAAGGAGGGTAAGCACCTTCAGTCGCGATACGAATGGTCTTGCCAGCCGTTTCTGCTGCAGCGGCGTCAGTGTTGCTATCAGTAGTTTCATTAGCCGGTTGACTACAGGCGCTCAGCATCAATGCGGCGGTAACGGTCATCGATGACCACAATAGGCGAGAATTCGACATCATACATTCCTTAAATTCTGATGGGTTTTTAATGTAGGGTTCTGATATTTTGTTCTCTGACGTCCCTGCCAGACAAGCAATATAGATAGCAGAATACACAAGCAGCCGTCATTATCGACCACCTGTAAACCTTTTGATAATACCTGAGTAAAATATCAAAAACAAACGTTTTACATACCGACTGTTATTAACGAGTAATAAACGGTCAACGCTGCTTACTAAGCAGTAATTTTACGCTTAAAATAAAATGACGATAGGGTGGTAAGAATATTACCACCCCATTTTTGCATATAAAACGGATACTAAATACGAGGCTAGTTCTGACGATGCGATGCCATAAAGTCTTTGACACGCTCAGAGGTAGGATTATCAAAAACTTGCTCGGGCGTGCCAATCTCTTCAATCACGCCTTGATGCAAGAACACCACTTTGCTTGATACTTCTCTCGCAAAACGCATCTCATGGGTGACGATAAGCATAGTACGTCCCTCTTCTGCCAACTCACGCATGACAGCGAGCACTTCATTGACCAGCTCAGGATCTAAGGCTGAGGTTGGCTCATCGAATAGTAGCACCTGTGGTTGCATAGCAAGGGCACGGGCAATCGCGACACGCTGACGCTGACCGCCAGATAAATTCGCTGGATAGGCGTCTTTCTTATCAAGTAAACCGACTTTATCGAGCAGCTTTTCAGCATCGCTAATGGCTTGATCTTTTTTAATCTTTAAAACCTGCGTTGGCCCTTCGATGATGTTTTGCAAAATCGTTTTGTGCGGCCACAAGTTAAAGTTTTGGAAGACAAAACCCACGCGCGCACGCAAGTTTTCCAATTGCTTGATATCGACCGCTTGCAGCTCACCTGACTTGGCAGGCTTGAGCATCAGCTCATCATTACCGATAATAATACGACCTTGATTGGGCTTTTCGAGCAAATTAATGCAGCGCAGCAAGGTAGATTTACCTGAGCCTGATGAGCCCAAAATAGAGATGACATCACCGTCATATGCGGTAAGGGACACCCCTTTTAGCACTGCCAATGAGCCATAGCTTTTATGGACGTCTTGTAAATCTAAGGCGATAGGCCGAGTCGGATCTTTTGCAATATCAAGCATGGTTCAGCAGACTTCCAATAAATATGAGTGAAAACACGAATAAAAATAAATAAAAAATAGCGGCATAGGTAGCATAAATAGTATCAGCATCAATCATAGCGTCATTGTGATAAAGCTATGATTCGTGACACAAATAGAAAAAATGTCACATTGTCTCTTATTACACAGCAAAAAGGCAAATCCTGTATTGAACCAGATGCTCAATCAACGCTGAATCAATGCTCAATCAGTGGTAAATAAATATTAATAAGCCACTAAATAGCTAACACAAAAAAGCCCAGACTGTATTTACAGCGCTGAGCCTTATTTTATCACTTTCGTGTACTGGGCGTAGTTTTATCTGATTATCTAGTTTTATTCGCTTATATCATCAACTAATGATAACCAGTTAATCAAAGTAGCGATTTAATACGTCGAGACATGTTCTTCGCTTTCAGTACCATCCAGCACTTCGGCGTCATCTGCTGTTACCACCGCCACATCATCATTATTACCCACTGCCATGCCATCATCGGCGCTAGCAACTGCAATATCATCACCTTCGCCTGCTGTCGCAACACCAGTAGCTTCATCCTCCACCGCTGTTTGTGCATCAACGGCTGGAGCAGTTTCCATAGGCGCTTCTTCTTTCTTACCGCAAGCGCCCAATGTCAATGCCGCGGCAACCAAACCAACTGTCAGCAAGCTTTTACACGTGGTGTTGTCGATAGTGTCATTTCTAATAGCCATTTTTATTCTCCATCATTATTTCATTTATTGAATTGTATTTGACGAGCAGCCATTCGTACATGAATGTCTGCCCTTTAATTGCTTTCTGATGCACCGTTAAGCTCTACTATACGTATGATTAATGCTAGCTACCTTAGTAGTTACAACGCAGTTCTGTTGAAACCACGTAACCGCAAACTTGCGTTTTTGCTTTCTCTAAAATGATATTTGTACCATGAAATGGCAAGGACTCAGTAATGATAAAGTTAGTAAAATGACGCGACAACAATGCTCATAAACGCTATGTAAAGCAGGCACTGTTCACAAAATCATCTTTACTATCGCCTCAATCTCCTCTATGTTAAATAGCATAATACCTCACAGGTATCAAAATCATCTTTTTGCCACATTTTCGCCTTTTTGGGCGCTTTCATTTGCTTAAAACATTTATAACATAAGGAAAATAATTTATGAGTCAATCGAATACCACAGACGTTACTGCCTATATGCAAACTGTTGGCAAACAAGCAAGAGCGGCTTCTCGTGTGCTGGCTGCGGCAAACACTGGTGACAAAAACTCAGCATTAATGGCGATTCATGATGTGTTAAAAGAGGCCAAATCAGATATTTTGGCCGCCAATAAAATCGATATGAATAATGGACAAAGCAACGATTTAGAGGCAGCCTTACTGGATCGCTTAGCGCTAAATGATGCCCGCTTTGACGGCATGCTCCAAGGGTTAAAAGACGTCGCTTCATTACCAGACCCTATCGGCGAAGTCACTGACATGACCTATCAGCCATCAGGGATTCATTTGGGTAAAATGCGGGTGCCGCTCGGCGTAGTCGGTATGATTTATGAGTCGCGCCCTAACGTGACCTTAGAAGCGGCTTCATTGGCACTAAAATCAGGCAACGCTATTATCTTGCGCGGCGGCTCTGAAGCGTTTGAATCCAACCAAGCGATTGCCAAGTGTATCTTGGAAGGACTACAGAAAGTCGGGCTGTCTGAGCACAGTGTGCAAGTATTACAAACGACAGATCGTGCTGCTGTCGGCGAGCTGATCACCATGACAGATTATGTTGATGTCATTGTCCCACGCGGTGGCAAAGGATTGATTGAGCGTATCAGCCGCGATGCTCGCGTTCCTGTCATCAAGCATTTAGATGGCAACTGCCACACCTTTATCGATAGTGATGCGGATGCCGAAATCGCCATCAAGGTCAGCGTCAATGCAAAAACCCATCGCTACGGTACGTGTAATACCATGGAGACGCTATTGATCGACGAATCAGTCGCGGGTGAGCTATTGCCAAAGATTGCCGAAGCCATCATCGCCGCTGATGATGCGATGCAACTGCGCCTTGATGACAAGTCGCAAGCCATCTTAAATGACAATGCTAAGCTTGCTGGACATCTGTCTGCGGCCACTGCTGAGGATTGGGATACCGAATATTTAGCGCCTATCTTAGCGGTAAAAGTTTTGTCAGGTATTGACGAAGCCATTGAACATATCAACACTCATGGCAGCCATCATACCGACGTTATCATTACCGACAACTATACCAAGTCACAACGTTTTATCCGTGAAGTCGACTCAGCGAGCGTCATGATTAACGCCTCTAGCCGTTTTGCCGATGGCTTTGAGTATGGATTGGGTGCCGAGATTGGCATCTCGACCGATAAAATCCACGCTCGTGGCCCAGTAGGACTTGAAGGTCTCACCTCACAAAAATGGATCGTGTATGGTCATGGTGAGACTCGCGCCTAACGTCTTATCGCTTAGCCTATCATCCACTCTCTCATTTAACGTATAATCCACAAAAAAACGCCAGCTCAATTGCTGGCGTTTTTTAGTAGTGTCAAATATGTTATATATGCGGTATTAAAACCATATGTATGGTAGAAGTCATGCGGCACGATAATGAAACAAGCGATAGGAAAGTGGGCTTATGCAGAGTGGTAAAATCAAGCACTGGAATTCAGATAAAGGCTATGGCTTTATCGATGTAGACAACCAAAGTGAAGACGTGTTTTTCCATGTGAGTAAAGTGCGATTATCACAGCCGATAACCGTTGGTCAAAGCGTCTATTTTAATAGCGAGCGTAATGATAAAAACCAACTACGAGCCACTGAAGTCACTTCCAACGAATTGAGTATTTTAGCCACTCCAGACTCAAATATAACCAATCACTATTCAAATACTGGCAGCCGAAACAACCCTACTGATAATAACAAAAACCCGCGACACACTACCCGTGACAATCGTCATCATCATCGTGGCAACCAAAACAAGAGAAGCTTAGGCTCTACCCTATTTAGTGTGATTGCTCTTATTGCCGTCGCTGTTTACTTTTTTGGTGATTTGTCGTCTGGGTTTTTGACCGATAGTATTGACCCAACGACGGTATCACAAACCTCATCAGAGGCACAGCCAGCAAAGACAAGCGGCGTCACGGGCGATGCTCAGATAGACAATACCATTGCCCTTATTCAACGAGGCGGGCCTTTTCCTTATCCTCATAAAGATGGCACGACATTTTATAATCGTGAGGGCAGATTGCCCACGCAGTCGCAAGGCTACTACCGTGAATATACCGTGCCGACCTCTGGCGTGTCACATCGCGGTGCACGGCGTATCGTCACAGGTGGTCATCCGCCGACCGTGTATTACTTAACCGTTGATCACTATGATAGCTTTCGCAGACTGGACGTAAAATAATATGAGTAAAGCCATCCACTATATTAATCTGGGTTTTGACCAAGATATTAACCAAAAAACTACAGCACTAAATGCTAGCATGCCCACTCAGACTGTTAACATACCGGTAGACGAGATACTTAATAAAACCACATTATTAACAAACTTAGCCAATGCCTGTGATTTTCCCAGCTATTTTTCACATAACTGGGATAGCGCATGGGACTGTTTAACGGACAGCGAAGTGACTCACCTGATGCTGGATCTAACAGCGGTGAAAAAAATAAACACTGAAGATTTTAATGTTTTCAAAAGCATCATTGAAGATGCCTACAGAGATTTTGGCAAGCCGCAATTATGGGTTATTATGCCGTCCGTGGATGATGCCTAGTCGCCAATCACCACACAAACCTGAATTCGAGATAAAACCATATTTATCCCGAATTCAGGTTAATTTATTTTTATAGAAAGGATTAATATATGGAAATTACCCTAAACGGCTATTACACGCTGATACTAGCCACTCTAGTGCTGCTGCTTGGGCGCTTTTTGGTCAAGAAAATTAAATTCTTAGAAGATTTTAACATTCCAGAACCTGTTGCTGGTGGTTTGGTCGCGGCAATAGTGGTCTATATTCTAAATATCATTTGGGGATATAGTTTTAACTTTCATCAAGGATTACAGACGGCGACCATGCTGATGTTTTTTGCCTCTATTGGTTTGAGCGCTGATTTTAGTAGACTCAAAGCTGGTGGTACGCCATTGTTGATTTTTACCATCGTTGTGTCCGTTTTTATCGTCTTGCAAGATGTCGTTGGTGTGGCCATGGCAAGCGCGTTGGGACTTGATCCACTACTTGGATTAGTGACAGGTTCTATCGCCCTGACTGGTGGTCACGGTACGGCAGGCGCTTGGGGTATCACCTTGGAGCAAGATTACGGTGTGGTCGGGGCAACGACGCTTGGTATCGCCGTTGCTACTTATGGCTTAGTCGCTGGCGGTATCATTGGTGGTCCTGTTGCCCGTCGCCTGATTCAAAAGCTGGGGTTAAAACCAACACCCGCCAATCCCAATCCTAGTGACATCGAAAAAGTCGCTGGTGCGCAGTCGCTTTATAGCACCAAACATGATGAAGATTCAGCGAGTAGCAATAAAGAAATTTTCGAAAGACCTGACAGCATGCGCTTTATCACGGCCTCTTCTACTATTGAGACATTGGCATTGTTTGCCGCAGCGTTGGCCTTCGCCGATGTCATGACGCTTGTTGCCCAAGGCACGTGGTTTGAGCTACCTACCTTCGTTTGGGCGTTGGCAGGTGGTGTGATTATTCGTAATGTCTTAACCACTATCTTTAATTTTGATATGTTTGATCGCTCTATCGACGTATTTGGTAACGCTTCTTTGAGTCTGTTCTTAGCCATGGCGCTGCTGTCATTGAAGCTATGGCAGCTGACTGATTTGGCAGGCCCTGTGTTGATTATCTTACTGGTACAGACGGTCATTATGGTTGTTTATGTCTATTTCATAACCTTTAAGGTGATGGGTAAAGACTATGATGCAGCGGTCTTGTCAGCTGGACATTGTGGTTTCGGTATGGGTGCGACGCCTACGGCGATTGCCAATATGCAGGCGGTCACGGATCGCTATCTGCCTTCGCCTAAGGCGTTTTTGATTGTGCCAATGGTTGGTGCATTCTTTGTCGATATCGTCAACGCGACGATCTTGCAGATATTTACTAAACTGCCGTTTATGTAATTTGATAAGCAATAAAGTCGAATTAACCTGAATAAGGCTGGGCTACGCTATCGTAACCCAGCCTTTTTATTGGTTATTCAACCTTCCTATAAAGATATGATTGAACTAAGCTAGATCATTACCTAGTATTGAGAGAATGATATGAGTAAAGACAAACTTATCAAGTTATCGAAAGAAGAGGAAGAAGCGCTGTTAGATAATTTGAGAGATTATATGAGCGAAGAGTTTGATTTGGATATCGGTAATTTGCCTGCCAAGTTCTTATTCGATTTTATAGTGGACTTGATTGGCTCTAAAATATATAACCAAGCCATCGATGATGCTGAGCCTTGGTTATATGAGAGGTTTATGGGTATATTAGAAGACAGTCATGCGCTGAAGAAGGATTAGCTACTATTTTCTATGACACAAAAAAACCGCCTAGCAAAAGCTAAGCGGTTTTTGTTATACAGCTCTCAAAAAGAGTCAGTTAAGACTTACTGATTTTTTTCGTAAACTGGTAGCTCTTTGCAGATCGCTTCTACTTTACCGCGTACTTCTGTAGCGACGGCTTCATCACCACGGCTATCTAGTACATCACAAATCCAACCTGCCAAATCACCCGCTTGCGCTTCGTTGAAGCCGCGAGTAGTGATTGCTGGCGTACCGATACGAATACCAGACGTCACGAACGGAGATTTTGGATCATTTGGTACGGCGTTTTTATTCACAGTAATATGCGCATCGCCAAGCCATTTGTCCGCTTCTTTACCCGTCATTTCTTGCTTAACTAGGCTGATCAGCATGAGATGGTTTTCAGTACCGCCAGAGATAATTTCATAGCCGCGGTCTTGAACCACTTTTGCCATCGCTTTAGCGTTTTTAACCACTTGCTGCTGATAAGTAGAAAAGTTATCTTCTAACGCTTCTTTAAAGCAAACCGCTTTTGCCGCGATGACATGCATCAACGGACCACCTTGGTTACCTGGGAATACGGCAGAATTAAGCTTTTTAGCAAGTACTTCATCACGCGCCAAAATCATGCCTGAACGTGGGCCACGTAAGGTTTTGTGCGTGGTCGTTGTAACCACATCAGCGAAAGGTACTGGGTTTGGATAAACACCACCAGCAACTAGACCAGCAACGTGCGCCATATCTACTAGCAAATAAGCGCCAACTTCATCAGCAATTTCACGGAAACGTGCCCAATCGACTACCTGTGAATACGCTGAAAAACCAGCAATAATCATTTTAGGCTTATGCTCTTTTGCCAAACTTTCAACTTGGTCATAATCGATAAGACCAGTGCCTTCGACCAAGCCGTACTGTACGGCATTGTAGTTCAGACCTGAAAAGTTAATGTGTGCGCCGTGAGTCAAGTGACCACCTGCGTCTAAGCTCATGCCTAGTACGGTGTCATTTGCTTCAAGTAACGCTAAAAATACGGCAGAGTTTGCTTGGCTACCAGAATGTGGCTGGACGTTGACGTACTCAGCACCGAACAACTCTTTTGCACGATCAATCGCCAATTGCTCTACAACGTCTACATGCTCACAACCACCATAGTAACGCTTGCCAGGATAGCCTTCAGCGTATTTGTTGGTTAGATCTGTGCCTTGCGCTTCCATCACTGCTTGCGAGCAGTAGTTTTCAGACGCAATCAATTCGATATGGTTTTCTTGACGAACGCTTTCTGCAGCCATCGCTTCAGCAAGTACTGGATCAAAATCTTTGATAGAAATATCTTTAAACATAGTGATGTCCTAGGTAGTGACTGTCATTGAAAAATGTCGTTGAAAAGAAGCTTATAGGCTGCCCACAATAAAACAATTACTGTGTCAACGTCGCTCAAAGTACCAGCGGTACTTTTACGCTCAGTTTTATGGTATGACCATTATTGTGAATTGAGTCTATTAGCAAAGATAAGTAGGAGTAAGCAGAGGCAATAGGCCTGTCATTAACTTGTCCAATTCGGCAATAAACTCGATACGCGCTGGCATCAAAATCATCGCTAAACATTAAGTGTAACATGAAAATTTGTGCGGTGAGCGCAAAAAAACCTCACTGTAAGCTGAGTGAATTAAATGGTGATATAACGCAGATAAATAGCCAATAAAATAAATGGTTTACCGCTATCATATTGCTCCTAACCTGTTGTTGGTCAGCAGATTAGTAGCGACATTTAGCTATTGATTGGCTACTTAACGGATATTTGACTGTCAGTAGCGACAAATGCTGGCAAAAAAGTTTCGCTGATCAGCAGCTGGCGACCATACCAATCATAACGTGTTTGCCGTTGCCAACCTTCAGCAGTCTGTTGGATAAAACGCTGATTGGGCAAAGTCCGGCTGCGTTTAAATAACACATAACCAATGGGTGTGCCTTTTAGCTGCTGTAGACGGCGGGCGTGACCTTTGAGACTGGGTAACGGAAAGATACTTTGCGCGGCCACCCACGGGCGTGCGTCATTACCATATAGTTGCGCTTCACGCACCCATGCTAGCATGGGACGATTCAGCATGGCACCTGTGACATTCAATTGTTTTTTTTGTGCCAATGACAGCAATCGGTAGCCCTCAAAGCTACGCTCCACGCGCAAGGGCTGCCCTGCTTTCACTTCCAACACCGCCGTGAGAGAGCCTGCGACATTGAGCCACGAGAGTAGCTCACTAGGAGGAGACAAATGGGTAAGACAAATAAAAGGAGTACTGGACATAGTTAACGGCTAATAGTGACATAATAATAAAAAAAAAGCGTTAGGCGTATTAAGCAAAGCCTATTGATTGGTATCAAAGGCTGGCATATTATCCGCATTAAAGGGCAATGCCTCAAACGCTTGCTGACGATACTGCGCCATGTGCGCACGGTCTTGGGCGCAAAAATTGGCGATAGCTGGCACAAAACGTGAGTCATAAATACGGTGGATAGAGTGTGTCGTCGTTGGAATAAAACCACGAACCAGCTTATGCTCCCCTTGCGTACCCGGATCAAAATACTTAAGCCCTTGCTTGACGGCAAACTCAATACCTTGATAATAACACAGCTCAAAGTGTAAGCTGTCGTACTCACCCAGTGCTCCCCAATAGCGACCATAAAGAGTGGCATTTTCGCTATGGCGATCATCGTATAAAAACAAGCTACTGGCGATAATTTCTCCAGAGGCATCTAACGCTTGTGCGAGCATTAAGTGCTCAGATATAGTCACTGCCAGTGCCATAAAAAAATCTATCGTCAAATAAGGCTGTTGTCCACGTACTGCATAGGTCATCACATAACAATGATAAAAGGCTTTCCAGTCCTCGTCAGTAATAGCGGCACCGCATTTACGTTGGCAGATGATGCCTTGCTCGGCGACCTTACGACGCTCAGCACGGATGGTTTTGCGTTTTTTGGCTTTTAGCGTCGCTAAGAATGCTTCAAAATCAGCAAACGGTTGGCAGTCTTGTAGCAAGTCTTTATTTTGCCATAAGAACTGGCAGCCTTGACGTTCCAGTATGGGCATGTCAATTGCGGTTGATTCTAAACCATTATCTTGAGCGGCTAGCAAATGCGCTACATCAATATCAGTAGGCATAGATGCCGTGGCAATTGTAGCCAATTCAGGCGTAATGAATAATCCGTGCCAGCTTGAGGCACCTACTTGCTGAGCAATATCATCGACGCCTGCGATAGCTGTCTTTATGATATCGGTGGTTAACGTCTCACCTTTTGCCAACCAAAGCCGCTGACCCGTAATCGGTGTATAGGGCACGCTGGTAACCAGCCTTGGATAATAATCCACACCATAACGCGCATAGGCTTCTGCCCATGAATGATCAAACACAAACTCGCCACGATGATGACCTTTGAGGAATATTGGCAACACCGCCACAGGATGCGCGACTGTTTGCGCAGCTTCGTTAATCGCAGAATAGTTTTCGCTATGGTCAGCATAGTCTATCGAGCTGTCGCTTTGACTATCTGCGACCCGATGTACCAACACAAATATCGGCAACCAGCCTGCCTGCTCACCAATCGCGCCAGTGTCAGCTAACGCTTGCCAAAAAGCAAACGACATAAAAGGGGTATCGGGGGTTTGCCAGTCTGTTTGACTCTGCCAGCTGGTGTCATTGAGTAATGCATATTGTAAACTCATAATACTCACTATTTATTTTTATATGGGCGTAGTTTTTTATACCTTGTTTCGTATATGACTAGCCTAGCAAAATTCTACTCAAACTCTGTCACAATTATGCTCTCATAATTTTCAGATATTACGAATAAAATAGGTAACAATGCGCTCTCGATAATAAAAGCTACCCCAGTAAAATCATCTCTAAAAACATAGATAATTTGGTTTGTCAGCTCATGTCTGACAGAAGAGTAAGAATCACTTAGTCACGACTCATATCTATGATATGACTGGCAGTTTTTTGAATAATGATTGTATTATTCATCGTTTTATGACGAATATTAGCAGGCAGTGTTTGTATAGAAAGGATGAAATTTTTATCGATGACTGGTAGAATAAGGCTCTTAACAGCTTAATGTAATTAAGACATATTAGAAACAACCGAAAACACTACACGTAGTTCATTATGCGATATTGACATCGTATCAGATTTATAATCAGTTAACTATGATGTAGCGTCAGCACTCTATTTTTAAGTCATTCATATGAGCAGGTCGTTCAGACAAGACAGTCAAACTGCCGCTTAACGAAGAAAAATTCTAAGCAGACTCGATGGTCTCCAAGAAACTGGCTACAAAAAACTCGCGACACATTATTTAGTATCGTTGCATGATCCATTATTACATCAGAGCTGCATGGAATTATTAACTTATATTTGAGCCTTATTATTAATTACAACTAAAAGGAATGCCCAACTAATGTCTAAAATTATTTATACAAAAACTGACGAAGCACCAGCGCTAGCAACCTTATCATTTTTGCCAATTGTAAAAGCTTTTACTCAAACAGCAGGCATCGAAGTTGAAACCAGCGATATCTCTGTTGCTGCCCGTGTGTTGGCTGAGTTTCCAGAGTACTTAACGGAAGAGCAGCGCGTTCCTGATAATCTGGCTGAGCTGGGTCGTCTGACTCAAGATCCAGATACCAATATCATTAAACTGCCTAATATCAGTGCTTCTGTTGGACAGCTAAAAGCTTGTATCAAAGAATTGCAAAGCAAAGGCTACGCTATTCCTGACTTTCCAGATGATCCTAAGACAGAAGAAGAAGAAGAGATCCGTAAGCGTTATGGCAAAAGCTTGGGCAGTTCTGTCAACCCAGTCTTGCGTGAAGGCAACTCAGATCGCCGTGCACCAAAAGCGGTTAAAAACTATGCACGCAAGCATCCACACTCTATGGGTGAATGGAAGCAATGGTCACAGACCCACGTATCGCACATGCACAGTGGCGATTTCTATGCTGGTGAGCAATCTATCACTTTAGATAAAGCACGTACTGTACGTATGGAACGTGTCGCTGAAGATGGCACTATTCATGTCTTCAAAACAGGCATTGCCTTGCTGGACAAAGAAGTCATCGACTTGATGTTTATGAGCAAAAAATCATTACTTGAGTTTTATGAGCGTGAAATGGAAGATTGCCGCGAAGCTGGTATCTTGTTTTCACTGCACGTAAAAGCCACGATGATGAAAGTATCGCATCCTATCGTGTTTGGTCATGCGGTCAAAACTTATTATAAAGATGCCTTTAATAAGCATGGCGCTTTCTTTGACGAGCTAGGTATCAACGTCAATAACGGCATGGCAAGTTTGTACGAAAAAATCGCTGAGCTACCAGCCAGTAAACGTGAAGAAATCGAACGCGATTTACATGCTTGCCAAGTGCATCGTCCACGCCTAGCGATGGTTGATTCATCAAAAGGTATCACCAACTTCCATTCACCAAGTGACGTGATTGTTGATGCGTCTATGCCAGCGATGATTCGTTCAGGCGGTAAAATGTGGGGCGCTGATGGCAAAATGTATGACTGTAAAGCAGTCATGCCTGAATCTACCTTTGCTCGCATCTATCAAGAAATGATTAACTTCTGTAAATGGCATGGTAACTTTGATCCAACAACGATGGGTACGGTTCCTAACGTTGGTTTGATGGCGCAAAAAGCCGAAGAGTATGGCTCGCATGACAAGACTTTTGAGGCGAGTGGTTCAGGATTGGCTCGTATTGTCGATGAAGATACTGATGAGGTATTGCTTGAGCAGCAGGTTGAAAACGGTGACATTTGGCGCATGTGTCAGGTTAAAGATGAGCCTATCCAAGATTGGGTAAAACTTGCGGTACGCCGTGCCCGTGAATCAGATACACCAGTTATCTTTTGGCTAGACCCTTACCGTCCGCACGAAAACGAGCTGATCAAAAAAGTTCAAACTTACTTAAAAGATCATGATACGACAGGCCTGCATATTGAAATCATGTCACAGGTTCGTGCGATGCGTTATACGCTAGAGCGCGTTGCCCGTGGTCTGGATACTATCTCTGCAACTGGTAATATTTTACGTGATTACTTGACTGACTTGTTCCCAATCCTAGAGCTTGGCACAAGTGCGAAAATGTTGTCAGTCGTACCATTAATGAAAGGTGGCGGTTTGTTTGAAACGGGCGCTGGTGGTTCTGCACCTAAGCACGTTCAACAGTTGTTAGAGGAAAACCATTTACGTTGGGATTCATTGGGTGAGTTCTTAGCCTTGACCGTGTCTTTGGAGCATTTGGCCAGTCACGATAACAATGCTAAAGCGCAAATCTTGGCGGATACGCTAGATACGGCGACAGAGAAACTGTTGTTAAACAACAAAGGCCCTTCACGTAAAACAGGTGAAATCGATAACCGTGGTAGTCATTTCTATCTGGCGATGTACTGGGCACAAGAGCTTGCGGCACAAGATAAAGATGCTGATCTTAAAGCAAAATTTGCACCGCTGGCAGAAAAACTTGAGAGCAACGAAGCTGCTATCGTCAAAGAGCTAAATGAAGCTCAAGGCAAGCCTGTAGACTTAAAAGGTTACTACTTGGCAGACGAAGCATTGGCAGAACAAGCGATGCGTCCAAGCACGCTATTCAATGCAGCAATCGCCTCATTGTAATTGAGTTATGTGCTAATACAGCAAACAATTGGGCTTAATTTTCTTTACTTATAAAGACTTTTGGACCCAGTTAGGTAAAATAAAAACACTGCTTAGGTCTCAGACTTAAGCGGTGTTTTTTATGCTTGAACATAAGACAGTACGTTTAAAACGTTACTTTTAAAATATCACTGATAAACAGCAAAAAACTGCCAATAAAAAAGCCACCTACATAACTGTAGATGGCTTTTTGACATTGATAAGTTCAGCGATACTTTTGTGAATATTGATACTTCTATCAATACTATAAAATTCTGATAACTGCTGACTCAGCTCTATATACTTTTTAAACATCCATGTGCTTGATAACCGCTTTACCAAACTCAGAAGTACTGAGCAAGATAGCATCTGGCATGAGGCGCTCAAAGTCATAAGTGACTGTTTTATTAGCGATAGCACCTTGGATACCACTGATAATGAGATCAGCGGCTTCTGTCCAACCCATGTCTCGTAACATCATCTCAGCTGATAAAATCAATGAACCAGGATTTACTTTATTCTGACCCGCATATTTAGGTGCTGTGCCATGAGTTGCCTCATAAACCGCAATTGCGCCGCCTTTGTTAGCGCCCGGTGCGATACCAATACCGCCCACCTCGGCTGCTAGGGCATCTGAGATATAATCACCGTTTAAGTTTAGCGTCGCAACGACTGAATAATCCGCAGGACGCATCAAGATTTGCTGCAGAAAGGCATCAGCAATAACATCCTTGATAATAATATCATTGCCTGTTTTTGGATTTTTCATTGTCATCCAAGGACCACCATCTAATAATTCTGCATCGAAGCGTTCTGCTGCCAGCTCATAGCCCCATTCCTTAAATGCGCCTTCGGTATACTTCATAATATTGCCTTTGTGCACTAAAGTCACACTGGGCAAATCATTATCGATAGCATGTTGAATAGCTTTACGCACCAGACGCTGCGAGCCTTCTTTGGATACTGGCTTGATGCCGATACCGCAATCATCATCGAAGCGGATCTTCGTAACACCCATCTCTTCTTTTAAAAATTTAATGATTTTCTTAGCATCCTCACTGCCCGCTTTCCATTCGATACCTGCATAGATATCTTCTGAATTTTCACGGAAAATGACCATATCTGTCAGCTCAGGATGCTGCACAGGACTTGGTACACCTTCAAACCAACGAACTGGGCGCTGACAGACATAGAGGTCAAGCTCTTGACGTACCGCCACATTCAATGAGCGAAAGCCACCGCCAACTGGCGTGGTCAATGGGCCTTTGATACTGATAACATAGTCTTTTAAAATCTCTAGCGTCTCGCTTGGCAGATAGTCACCATCGTATATTTTAGCGGCTTTTTCGCCAAGATAAGCTTCCATCCAAATGATGGACTGTTTGCCATGATAAGCTTTCTCCACGGCCGCATTGACCACTTTTATCATGACCGGCGTGATATCGATCCCGATACCATCGCCTTCAACGAACGGGATAATAGGATGATTGGGTACATTTAGCGACAGATCAGCATTTACGGTAATTTTTTCGCCGTCTCTTGGGACGATAACCTTCTCATAAGACATGGATAAAACTCCTTGGTTGTATGTTAGATATCGCAAGCATCCTTAGCACTCTGTTATGCTAGCCACTCTATTATGATTATTTATACCGCTTTAAATGCGGGTTAGCCAAACTAAAAACTTTGAGCAATAGGTAAGTTGCGATATGCTGATAAACGGTTTAAAAAATGAATAAGTAAAATAGCGATACAGTGAATAATCATTTATTGACTTAACGATACTGTAAAAATCCCTTTAGTAAAATAGCATCCACACAGACTGTTATAATAACGCGCAAAATAACAAAGATACTTTATATAAAATCAACAAATTTGCAGCTTATAGCGTTGATTTAAAAAAATAACGTTTTATTAGGGCGTGTCCTCGTTTTAAAAATCGTAAATTGAGGACACGCCCTAACCTCAAAATACGCACAAAATAATGATTAAAATTTAGGAAATCCCAAACCATGTCGACCTCTAGTCTGATTTTATTCAACAAACCTTATGGGGTGCAAAGTCAGTTTCGTGATGACAGCAACAATGATCACACCACCCTATCACAGTATTTTACCGATAAGTCTTTACGGATTGCTGGTAGGCTTGATGCCACCTCAGAGGGCTTGCTGATTTTAACGAGTGATGGTCGAGTCAATAAAGCCATTACCCAGCCACCTTCTGCTGCTAATTTTGCAAAAAACCGTCATAAGCAGGGCAAAACTTACTTGGTGCAAGTTGAAGGCACAGCAACGCCAGCGCAGTTGAATGAGCTTGCCTCTGGCGTACATTTAAAAGATGGCAAGACACTACCTGCGACGGCTCTCATGGTAGAAGAGGCAAACTTACCCATTGATTTATGGCAACGTGAGCCGCCTATTCGTGAGCGTAAGAATGTACCGACTTCGTGGCTCATGCTGACAATTTATGAAGGTAAGAATCGCCAAGTCAGACGCATGACAGCGCAGGTTGGACTGCCTTGTCTGCGTTTGATACGCTGGTCAGTAGCAGGGTTTGAATTGGGTGATTTAGCCGTTGGTGAGTTTGTGCGCATTCATCTCACTAGCGAACGCTGTCAGCAATTAGGCATTCTTAATTAATTGTTACTATCAATCTACTGGTATCTGATTGCTCGTGACTGGCATCTGCTTATTAGGGCATATCCTTATTTCTGTCAGCTTTTTTAAATAAGAATACGTCTTAGTCATTGGCTTTGGTGGCAATTAAAACCAATTACGACTTGCTAAACATCGCGTCTCGAACGAGCAAGGTTTATCTGCTAAGCTTCAGAACACCATTGTTTAGGTATCATAAGTCTCATCCACTTATCATTTGATTTTTTATTATAGGGATATGTTATGTTTGCTTCTCGTCGTTGGATCTTGTTGGCTACTAGCGTCTCTACGGCGCTTATACTGAGCGCCTGTCAGCCGACAAAAGACAACGATGACACAGATTCTAATGCAGCGACCCCACCTGTGTCTGATATCGTCGATGCTCCAAATGACGTTGACGTTGACGCTGACAACGAACTAGTAACTGGGGAAAACAGCGCGGACGAGAGCCAAATGACCGACATACTCAGAGACTATACAAGGTCGATGACTAGAATGCATGATGAGATGATGATCGGTATGGGTTATAACGACCCTGATACAGCCTTTGCTAAAGCGATGCTTGGCCACCACCGCGGTGCCGTAGAAATGGCAAAAATTCAGCTGAAATATGGTACTGACGAAGAGATGCGTCAATTGGCACAAGAGATTATCGCCGCTCAGCAAGTTGAAATCGATATTTTGAATAAATGGCTTGCTAGCCACCCTGATACAGCCAAACCTAAACCCAATACTGAAGCGATGCAGCAAGCGTATGCCAGAAGCATGGATGTCTTAAATGGCGAGATGGTATTGGGTATCGCCGATCCTGTGCCTGACATGGCATTTGCACGTGGTATGCTGCCGCATCACATTGGCGCGGTAGAGATGGCAAACATTCAGCTGAAATATGGCACTGACGAAGAGATGCGTCAATTGGCACAAGATATCATCGATGGTCAGCAGACTGAGATTGAGCATATGCAACAATGGATTGCAGATGCTAATATCGATAACAAGGCTAAAGAGACACAGGGCACAAGTGAAGCGGATAATCATCAGCAATCTGAACAACCTGCTTCTTAGGTGCTGAATTATTAAACGCTGACCTAGCTGTTAATTTTTAACAAACCTTAAAAGACTGCCAGTCATTACATAAAGCCCCTGCCAAATAATATTATTTGGCAGGGGCTTTTACTTTTAACCAATTATTGAACAGAATAGTGAGAAAAAGTACATTCACATTAATACATTTAGCAATGTATTTAACTTCGATAACGCTCTATAGCGTTAAGCCATGCTTGCCAGCCTGCATCGACTGGAGAAGAATTATCACTGACTCCTGACGATTGATTTGCTTTTGCCAAGTGCAAGCTCACTTTATGCGGAGATGCTTTGTCGATGGCTTCATCAGCCGCTTTAGGCAGCACATTAACACGCATCAACTCATCACGGCGAAACAGGTGACACTCAATGTCGCGCTCCACATTACTTAGCAACGCCAATTGTTTACTGTCAGCTTTGATACCGTCAAGCGCCACAATGACATCGTTCGCTGAAATACCCGCTCTAGCAGCGACACTAGCACGTGTCACGCGATTAACCTTGAGTCCAGCAGGTGTTTCAGTACAGCGCATGCCCCAAGGCACATGATTGTCAGCCGTCTCTTTGCTATTACTATGCATGCTAATACCGTTTGCTGCTAGCAGCGCTTCAATTGGCAACTCTTCGACACCATTGACATAACGATACTCAAATTCTTCCCAATCCTCTATCGGCATGAATTGCCCAATGACTGAACCCATATCAGCACTATTGATGCCAATGCGTTTATTGTCGTTTTGCTTTGCTTGAGTATAAAAAGCCTTGACCACATCAAACAGACGATAGCGACCATTGCTCTTTTGGAGCAGTGTCAAATCCAAGCATAACGCCACCAGTGCGCCTTTGTTGTAATAACTGATACCAGCATTGCCTGTATTTTCATCGTTACGGTATAGCTTAATCCACGCATCAAAGCTCGATTCTGCAACGCTTTGATACGCGCGACCCGCGGTTTGATAGTAACGATTAATTTGCTCAGCCAGTAGCTTGAGATAGCTTGGCTTATCAATCACGCCCGACGCTTGTAACATAAAGTCATCGACATACGAAGTAAATCCCTCAAATACCCATAGCAGTGGTGTAAATGCCTCGCGGCGCAAATCGACATCCAACATAACATCTGGGCGTACCGTTTTGACCCACCACGAATGAAAATACTCATGGCTGCATAAGCCCAAAAATCGCTGATAATCGGTGCTTGGTATTTTTGGCTCATCAAGAGTTGGTAAGTCTCGGCGCGGCGTAATGAGACTGGTCGAATTGATATGCTCAAGCCCACCATAATCCTGACCACTGGCAAAGGTCATAAACGTATAATCATTAAATGGCGCATCACCCAACCAATCTAAATAGCACTGACAGATCTGAGTGACATCCTGCTGTAGCCTGCCCATATTGGCACTGTGCTTACCTGAGAGATAAAAACGATGATGTAGCGTCTGATGCGTACTGTCTTGAATAATAAAGTCAAACTTATCTTGCTCTGCAATCTCAAACGGGTAATCAATAAGGTCGTGATAACTGCCTGCTTGTAGTCCATAGCTATGCTGCCCATCAAGACGTAGATGAGTAGACTCTAACCCACATGCCAATAGTAGCCGACTCTCGTCTTTACCTGCTAAAAATGCTGCTGGCACTGCTAAACTGACTTGTACAGCTCGATGCTCCTGCCCTTCTACAGCCAATGCCAGTGAGGTGAAATTCCCATACAAACGTTGCTGATCGACATAGGCAGTACGTACCGATAAATCATAGCAGTACACTTCATAGTGGACACTGATGGCTTGCCCTGCCTTAGCTTTTGGTAATTGCCACGTGTTTTTATCTATTTTGTGCGCGCGATAAGTCTTGTGAGTATTGTCATCCATAATTTGGCTGTCTAACGCTTTACTATCTAGCACCTGGCTGTCTAACACCTGATAATGCACCGCGGTAATATTGCGCGCAAACTCACGCATCAGATAACTGCCTGGTATCCACGCTGGCAACCAAAGTTGAGGCGCATCATTTACTGCCGTAAAATTGAGCGACACATCAACCAAGTGCTCAGAAAAACGCTCGAAATTGAGTCGATAATTGATATCAGCTTTAGCTTTATGGTGATCGCTGATTGTATTAGCATCTGATAGCTGACTGCCTGAATTATTGGCAAATGAAGTCATTGTCTTTTTATCCTTATTTATATCATTATGGTAAAAGCCATTGTCCAAAAACGCAACTGGCAAACCCCTAATATCCATTTACGGTCTTCAAACCACAAAAAACTGTGTTTATTTTCATAAAAAATGCCATTTATCAGTATAAAATAGCATTTTTTATTGTTTTTACCTTGAAAGTTATATGAGCCATCTCAATTAAAGATGCTAACTGCTAAAGTTACTTTAATAAACTGATGATAATTGACTAATGACGTGGCTATTTGGCTTGCTGATTGGATTTTTTAGGTTTATTGCAACCGTATTTAAATTTTTACATAGATATATTTAGGATAACTTATGACTATTATTGCAAAAGACACTGCCGTCAAATTCAATTACACACTAAAAGACGACGAAGGCAACATTCTTGACCAATCACCAGAAGGTCAACCACTTGCCTACTTGCATGGCCACAGCAACATCATTCCAGGCCTTGAGCAACAGCTAGAAGGTAAATCTGCTGGCGAACAAGTCAATGCTGTTGTTGAACCTGCTGATGGCTACGGCGAATATCAAGAGCAAGCGGTACAACATGTACCACGTGATAACTTCCAAGGCGTTGAAGATATCCAGCCGGGTATGCAGTTTCAGTCAGAAGCTGGCGGACAAGTAATGCTAGTTACCGTTACTGAAGTAAATGACAAAGAAGTGACCGTTGATGCAAACCATCCATTGGCTGGTAAGCGTTTGACGTTTGATGTTGAAATCCAAGAAGTACGTGCAGCAACTGAAGACGAACTAAACCATGGTCATGTCCATGGCGCTGGTGGCGTTGAGCACTAATCTCTTCTAGAGTATAGTGAGATGTTAAATGGTAGTCTTTATTAAGACTGCCATTTGGTCAAAAAAGGTCAGTGGCTTTGTCTACTGACCTTTTTTATGCTTATTCTATGATAAGTTCAATATTAATATAAATATACTTATCTATAAGCTGAGCGCTATTTACGTCTACAGTGATATTAAACTTGAGCAATATCTCTCTAAAAAATCTACCATAAAAATTACTAATGTCCAGACGTAACAAAGCCGCATAACGACAAGCGTTATGCGGCTTTTATCACTAACCATCCATGTTATCGTTACATGATACCTAATCCCGGAGTATCCTATAACTGACAGGCATCCAGCCTTATCATCCTTAATCAGCAAACCACCTATCCCTGATGCGACCTTTGAGATACCAATCCCTAGTATCAACGAACCTTTTCGTTCAATCGTGCCGTACAGTTATAATCGCAGATTGCCTCATGGTTAGTAAGAGGTATAAACGTCAATCCATGTAAGCATATGCTTACGTGGATTTTAATCACAGCCTTTTTGGCTGACAATACTGATCGTTTATAACTTCTCTTCAGGGCTTAACAATGCTTTGGGTTCAGCGCTTAGCATAATATAGGCCGCTTCATTGATGAACGCTTCGTCTTCAGGTAGCTCTGGGCGCTCCTTGGCTTTCATGCGGCTGCGCTCTTCAAATTTTGCATCCATTGCTGCTTGATAGGTGTTCCAATTGGCATAAGGGCGCTCACCCGTTGCAATAAGACGTTTATTTTCAGCCTCTAATGAACGCTTTTCAATCAATTGCATCTTAGCTCGGCGGCTATTGATATCAAGTGGAATTGGTTTTTTCTCATCTTCCATATCGCGAATGTTGTTTAGCGCTGATAGATAAACAAACTGTGGGTTTTGCTCTTGACGAATTTTAGACTGCTGGTTAAGTGTCGCCAGCGTCGTATCAGTGAACTTACCTTCAGGCTTGTAAGGCGCCGTTTTGATGGTATCCCAAGGCAACGCTTTTTTCTGCGCACGTTCGCCAAAAGTGGCATCATCGTAGATATTGACCAACTCTACATCAGGTACCACACCTTTATTCTGTGTACTACCACCAGTGATGCGATAGAATTTGCGCTGCGTTAAAGTGGCTGAACCCAATGCCAAATTATCGAGTTGAATCTGCGCTGAACCTTTACCCGTTGTCGTACTGCCAACCACTAGCCCACGACCATAATCTTGGATAGCCGCGGCAAATATCTCACTGGCTGAGGCAGACGCTAGGTTGGTAATAACGACCACTTTGCCATCATAAAGTTGCTCACCGCCATCATCGTCACGGTAGACCTGAATGTTGCCGCGATTGTCACGGATTTGCACCATCGGTCCGCTCTTGATAAAGAAGCCAAGCATTTTTGCTACTTCATCCAATGAACCACCTGGATTATTGCGCAAATCAACCACGAGGCCATCAATATTTTCTTTATTCAACGCTTTCAATGCTTTTTCGGTATCGATACTGACGCTGCGATAATCCTCACCGTTACGGCGTGCCTGATAATTCAGATAAAAGCTTGGTATCTCAAGGACGCCGATGCGTTTTGGCGTTTTATCAATATTAGGGCGCTGTACTTCTACCACGCGCTGGGTAACCCCTGACTCTTCTTGTTGAATAATGTCACGAACCACCGTCACGTTACGGGCACTGGCATCAGGGGTATTTGGCTGACGCACTTTAATGGTCACTGATGTGCCACGTTTACCACGAATCAAGCTCACAATCTCACGCGTTGACCAGCCAACCACATCTGTCATGTTCTCGCCATCTTTGGCAATACCGATAATCAAATCGTTGGGTTTAATCTGACCAGATTTGGCTGCTGGACCACCATCGACCAAGGTCACGATGCGGGTATAATCTGGGTTTTTACGATCAGGACGAATAGAGACGCCAATGCCTTCTAATTGCAAGCTAGATTGGATTTGTAATTCGTTGGCTTGAATCGGTGCATAATAATTACTGTGCGGATCGTAAGTCAGCATCGCCGTATTTAAGATGGTTTCCATGATTTCATCGTTTGTGAGACGCTTAAACTGCTCTTGCTGTCGCGATAAACGATTTTGTAAAATCTCGCTTGGTGTACGTTGGTCGTTGCGCACCAAGTCTTGTCCACGAGTAATATCTGGATTGCTCAGGAATACTTTTTCTTTGGCTTTTTCATCTTCTTGACCCAAGGTAATACTCATCAGCTGAAATTTCAGCTGACGCGTCCAATAATCACGCTGCTCTTTTTTGGTTTTAAAATGATTGAGTTTTTCACGATCAAGCACGATTGTATCATCACTCGTCAAATCAATATCCGTTTTTAGCATCTTGCTCGCCATCGCAAAGTACTCATTTGAGCGTTTGCGATAGCGTTCAAAGACCTCTACTCCTGCAGATAAGTCGCCACGCTTGAGGCGAGCACCGAATTCATCGGCGTATTTTTTCTTAAACTCATCCACATCAGACTGCAAAAACAACGTATGGTTTGGGTCAAGGCTATCGATATACATAGACAAGATTTCGCTGCCCGTTTTGCTATCTAGCGGCTGATTCAAATAGTGGCTACGATCCAGCAATGCGGCTACTTGGCGAGTGGTGACCTTTTGTTCAGGGGTTTGTACAAAGCCTTCAGTATTGGTGTCGGCCATTGCCGTGCCATAGCTCTGGGTGAGAATAATACCGGCGATGCCCACTGACGCTGCACTGAGTAACCACTGTGCTGGTTGTTTTTTCATCATATATACCTAGTTATTTTACGTTAATAATATTATTTGTTTTATAAAAATCAAAAGTGACTGAATCAATCGCCGCCTATAAATGCTTTATCTTTAAGTCACGAAATACTTATCTACCATTATCAATCGAATATGTATTCAATGATACTTTCTAAAATCTAAAACGATATTTTCTAATATATGCTATTTTCTGAATAATTATGGTCACTAAATGCCATTGCTGTTTGCTAATATATTGTTAAAAATCACTCAATATTATCATGCACATAGATATCCAACTGTCTCAAACTGTATAAGCAATCTTACACGCTACGCCTGCACATACCAAACTTTCTATGACATTTATTGTTCATCATTATTTGGGTCATTTATTGACGATTCAATGCCTACTGGCGAATTGATTTGAGTCTATTCATCTGCCACATTATGCTCATTTGCTAATAACTGTCATAATAAAGCAGTTTTGATAATAGTGGCACACTGCCAATTATCATCATTTATTTATTTGAAGCTGAACCGATCATATAACAATATATAACACCATAAGGATTACGCAATGTACGGCGTTTTAATGATTGATATCGATAGTACCGCACTGACAGCAGAAGATGTCAGCTTAATCAAACAGGCACAGGTGGGCGGGGTGATTCTATTTGCCCGAAACGTTGCAGATGCGGCACAAGTACGGGCGTTGTGTGACGACATACGTTATCACAACCCAGATATATTAATCGGCGTCGACCAAGAAGGTGGACGAGTCGCACGCCTGCGCAATGGCTTTACCCCACTACCCGCCATGGGCAGGCTTGGGGAATTATTCAATCAAGACCCTAGCCATGCGCTAAGCTGTGCTTACGATTGTGGCTATCTAATGGCAACAGAAGTGTTGGCCGTGGGCATTGATCTCAGTTTTGCCCCAGTACTTGACAGAGATGGCATCAGTCAAGTCATTGGGGATCGTAGCTTTCATCAAGAGCCGCAAGCGATCATTGCACTGGCGACTCAGTTTATGCGCGGTATGAAAGCCGCTGGCATGGCAACCACGGGCAAGCATTTCCCCGGTCATGGTGCGATTGCCCCTGATTCGCATGTGGCTGAGGCCATCGATACGCGTAGCTTGGATGAGATTATGCATAGCGATATGCAGCCTTTTGCCCAAACCCTACCGTGGCTTGATGCCTTAATGCCTGCCCATGTTATTTTTTCGCAAGTCGATGATAAGCCAGCAGGTTTTTCTAAAATTTGGCTCAAGGACATCATACGGGATCAGCTAAAGTTTGATGGGGTCTTATTCTCTGATGATCTATGTATGGCAGGTGCTCAAGCCGCAGGCGATGTCAGTGCACGTGTGAAAGCCGCGATTGAAGCGGGTTGTGATATTGCGCTGGTTTGTAATGATCGCGTCGCCGCCCATGAAGCCGCAGAGACCGCACAAGAGCTGCCTTATCCCAATCAAAACCGTATTAAAACAATGTGCGGACAGATACCAACATGGCAAGGTGATCTGGAATCAACTTGTCAACAATTTGATTATTGGCAACAGGCAAAGAAAAACGTGACTCAAACCTTTTTTAATCCTCAATCTGAGGCACAAGCGACTCACAGCGCTATTGAATTAAAAGATCCGACCGCTTATAAACAATAGCCTTAACAAAATAAAAAAACCGCACCTTTTATAAGATGCGGTTTTTTTGAATGAATAACTTCTCAATCTTCTGTGCATTAATTGGTTGGATCTACTGCCGTACCTTGAGTGGCATCATCACCATCAGGCAATAAGTCATCGTTATTGCTATCCAAAGGGTTTAAGTCTGGGTCAAGCGCGTTATTACTAATAATCATACCATCGTTCGCACTGGCCATCTCGTCATTGACTATAAATTCAATACGGCGATTACGGAAGCGCCCCTGCTCAGTTGAGTTATCAGCGATAGGTTCTGATTCACCCATGCCTTTCGTCATCAATTTACTGGCATCAACACCTTGAGATACCAAATACTCTTTCACTGCCTCAGCGCGATCACGAGACAATTCTACATTGTAAGAATCGGATGCCTGACTGTCAGTATGACCGATAACCGTCAGCTTCATATTCGGTACTTCGTTGATGATCTTAGCAGCGCGGTCAAGCAGCTCTTTATTGACATCAGGAATGACCGCTTCATCCACTTCAAAGTTGATCACCTGAATACTCAATGCACGAGCCACATCACGTGGATCTGGGTTTTTACCAAGATTGGTCATAGCAACATCCGCAGCTGCCAAACTATTATCAATCTCACCCTGCAAATCTAACGGCCCTTCGGCTTGGATGGTCATCGCAGGAACAGCCGCTTTTAAGTCAGCCACTAGCTTATCTAATGCCGCTGCATCAGGCGCATTGACAGTGATAACATCGCCTTTGATGATCATGCTCGCATTTGGTACATTTTTGACGATAGGTAAGATAGTAGCTAGCTGAGCCGCCGCTGGCATATCTACTGCAAAATTATCATCGACATCAGCACGGCATTTATTGGCTTCTTCACCAAATGCACTGGTTAACGCATTCATTACATTGGTCTGCAAGGTTTCGTCGCCCACATTCATACGGCAAGCATACAGCTCACTATTTTCACCAGTCGCAATGCGCAATGATGCAGGCTCGATATCACCTGCCACTGCCAACTGACCCTCTCCCTGCGCTGCTTGTTGGGCAGTAGCCACCGGTGTAGCGACAGGCTCAGGATTCTCTTGGCAACCACGAAGTAAAGCCCAAGCCAATGCGCCTAAAATAATCAAACCAATAATGGGGAGCAATGCTTTCATAAAGCTGCCTTGCTGCTCTTCTTCGCGTTGCAATGGAGCGGTGCTAACTGTATCAGAGATACGCGCACCAGCAGCAGGCGTCGCTGCCAACACACCGACTGGCAGAACGGCGCTTGCCCAGGCAGGGATATAACGCTGGTAACTGTCGAGATTGTCATTTAAGAACTGCGGCACTGGTGTGGTACCTGCCAAGCTTTTGATTTCGTGAAAAGCCAGTGGCGCTGCCATCGCTATCAGTCCGCGCGAAGACGCTGCATCAACATTATGCTTGCCTGCCAGCTCACGAGCGATTTGATCACGTTGCGAATCATCGCTCCATACACGGTCATAAAACCCTTGGTCGTCACGAGTGATATTCTCATTTGCAAAACGATTATAAGTATCGTTATCCGCTAAACGAGCCGCAAAAATAGCGTAGAACTGCTCCAGTAGCCCCTTTTTAGCGGGACTATGATCATCTTCCAGCACGGCTGGGCTAACGGTACGCGTCAAATGACTGATAATATCCATAATAAAATTCTCCTATTAATGCCTATATTAGTATCGATTTATATAATTAAAATATTCAAAAAATACCAGATAAAATAATGATTTGAAATAAGAACCATGACAGCTAAAACCATCTTGACCCTGTTCAATTTTCATCATTATAAAAGTATTAAGTCAGTGTTAACAATCAACAGGTTGTTGTACAAATGATACGTTAGGTAATATTTCAAGTGTCACACGTAACCAAAAACATGGCAAATAACCAATCATTAACCCAGTGAGACGCCATAAAAGAATCAGTAAAACTTATGTATAAATGGAGAAAATACATCCTTTTTTCAGATACTTTATGGTTTTTTAGATACTTCTAACTGGGTATCTACAGAAAAAATGGCGGTATAAGCAACTTATACCGCCATCCTTACTTGATAACTTGTTTCAATGGATAAATTGATCAAACAATCGTTAAACACCTCTATTATCCAATCATTTATTCCTTACTTGCGCAGGTTCAGCGATGATGAGTGTGCTTGCCATATCATCTACCTCCGATTCTGAAATAGAACCTGAGGGTCTGTTATTCATCGGTGCATTGTTAGGAATGTTGCTGGGAATATTGTTGGCATTGTTACTATAATTGTTGGGTGCAGGATTGGGTACGATACGATCGCCTGTATCATCATCTGCTGCTTGGAACTCTCCAGACCCACTGTTGTTATAGTCATTAGCATACTGATTATTGGCAGCTCCCTCATTCTCAAACTGGTTATTCGTATTATTCATTGCATCAGCATCGTTACTTTCAGGCAATGGTAATGATGCAGTACTATCGATGACCATGGCAGGTATCAAAGTACGCATATCCGTAACCAGTCGTTGCAATAGCATACTATCTGGCGCTTCTAACATAAGACGATCATTCTGCAAATGTAGGCGTGCAAATGGCGTAGACCTAATCATCGTCAAGACATTGGGCAGTACTTCCTCTGGTAAATTGGCAATACTACTGGCAACTCCAGCCTGTACTGTCAATTCACAAATACTCGCTTGCTCACCAAAGCTGGTATTGAGCGCTTGTTGCAAGGTGCTTTGTAGCGCTGCATCGCCAATGGTAGCACTACAGGTATAAAGACTACCGCTGTTATCTACGCCAACGATGAGCTCAATGGGAGTCATTACCTGCGCTACTGGTGCAGGCGTTGGTACTGCCACAACAGGCACTGTCGCAGCGGCTTCTACAGGCGGCGCGTTGTTCGGTCTGATTAATATTGCCCAAGCAGCAAGCCCTATCGCGGCAATGGCTACTATTAACAAACCCACCCGTACCACTAAATCATTACGTTGATTGCGAGTACGCACTTTTTCTTGCTTCATACTGCTATTTTCTGCCAAATGATGCGTGGATGGATTGGCATGAATGGCGCCAGTATGAGCGCTAAAATGACCATCGGTATCACCTATCCTCATACTTTCTACATCAGTATTTCCAATATCTTTTTTATCTGCTGTATCAGCATTTTGCTTATAAGCGGCTGGCGCTGCGGTGATCGTACTGGTGTCTATATGAGAATTTTGCCGACCATCCAAAGAGATGTCACGCACTGGTACGCTATCAATATCTGCGGCGATGTGTGGGTGTGCTTCTGATGCGCTATTGACGTTTTGAGGAGCAGTAATAATAGGTGCTGACCACATCGGTAAATACTGACGCAGTGCCGCCTGCTCTCCCTGCAAAAACGCTGGCAAAAACTGGCCGTTTGCCAATACTGTCAGCTCACGATAAGCCAGTGGCGCGGCATTGATGAGCAGCTGTGACGTAGTAGACTCATCAATATGATGGGTAGCAGACAGCTCTCGGATCATAAACTGCTGTATGCTTTTATCTTGCCACAGTTGTTCGAACAGTGGACTTTCTGTGGCTCTATCAACCATCCCTTGCTCGGTGCGGATAAATTGTGAATACACTTGCGGCAAGGCGAGACGTGATGCCAAGATGGCATAAAACTGCTCCAATAAGCTGATGTAAGCCACACTGTCATGACTATTGCGCTCACCTATGACAGCTGGCGTTACGGTCTTTTCTAATTGGTCGATAATACTCATAGATTACTGCCTCTTTCGGCCTTTATTTTAAATTTACCAACGCATGAAACGTTTATTTTACTTGTCGTTAGCGTCTGTATGCTTGGATACCGCTCTCATTTAACCCACCATTACCGTCAAGATACGAAGCATTACTCAATTTGCCTGACAGCCTGCTATATTATTCACTATAAAAGCATATAAATGCACTATTTTGTCACATAATAAGTTTTTGCATTGTCATAACTACTGTTAGTATTACTTTATTATAAATAGCTCATGCTTAATAATTGCTTGTCAGTCCTATTTAGTTTGCACTCAGCCATAATGCGTAGGCTTTGAACATTGTTATTCGTCACCTTGTCACATATCAGGCGCAGCCTAAGGATTTTCCTTTGTTCAATCATACGACCCTTATTATTATTATCACGGTTATTGTCAGCTTAGTGGCATGGCAAAACAAGACAGTATTTAATCGACTTATTTTTTATCCGCCAGCGGTAAATAATGGGCAGTGGGACCGTTTTGTCACGCATGGCTTTATTCATGCCGATAGCATGCACCTGCTCTTTAATATGTTTACTTTATACTTTTTCGGTCGTGCTATTGAAGGGCTGTATCAGCCGTTCTTATTTGGCTATGGTTTTGTGGTCTTTTACGTATTGGCCATTATCATTGCGATGATTCCAAGCTACCTTAAGAATAAAAACAATGCGAGCTATTTGAGCCTTGGCGCGTCAGGCGGTGTATCAGCCGTATTGTTTGCTTTTATTTTGCTGGCACCGTGGGAGAAAATCTACCTATTCGCGATTGTTCCTATACCTGCGATATTATTCGCCGTTGCTTATATCGCTTATAGTATCTATGCAGACAAACGGGGCGGCTCTAATATCAATCATATGGCGCATATGTGGGGCGGCGCGTTTGGGGTTATTGCCACGATTATTTTAGAACCGCAAGTCCTACCGCATTTTATCAATGCGCTATTATCACCTGGGCTCTAAGTTTAGTAATAAAGCTTAGTAATAAAATTCAGTAATGAAGCTCAGTGGTAAAAATTGAAATAAAACTCAGTGATAAAAAGTGAAATGAGCACTTGAGTTATGATGGCAGTTTAAGTCACTAAGCGATGATTAACGTCGCGTTATGTTTTGCACAAACTTACACTCAACAAACTATTTAAGAATTTGATAATTATTATGATGATAGATGTTATCGGTGATATTCACGGCTACGCAGACAAATTAATTGGCTTATTAGAGCAGCTAGGTTACGTTCATAATGGTACGTACTTTGTACCGCCAGTAGGGCATCGGGCGTTATTTATCGGCGACTTGATTGACCGAGGACCACAGCAATTGGCTACCTTAGAGGTTGTTTTTGCCATGTTAGATGCTAACGTGGCAGATGCGATAATGGGCAATCATGAATATAATGCCCTCGCCTTTGCCACACTTGACCCTGATAACTCCAGCCAATATCTGCGCTCGCACAATGACATACATACGCGCCAACATGCCGCATTTTTAGCCGAAATAGCTTTTGGCTCAGAGCGTCATCAATATTGGCTTAATCGGTTATATGAGCTGCCTTTATGGATTGAAACAGACGACGCTTGTTTTGTTCATGCCTGCTGGGATGTCGATAGTATGGCGGTATTGCAGCCACTATTGACTGACGATAACTGTTTAACGCCGCACGGGCTAGTCGCCACTGCCAAAGAAAACACGGCGCCATTTGACGCGCTAGAGCGGGTATTAAAAGGTGTAGAAACAGCATTACCCGACGGCATGGTCATGGTCGATAAAGAAGGCACTGAGCGCAAGCGCGTGCGAGTATGCTGGTGGCTTGACGGGCTGAATAAACGCCGTCTTTATGAGGTGGCGCGTGCGCCTGCATCAGCATTGGCTCAGATTCCAAAAGAGGTGTTGGCTGAAAATATTGATTTCGCTCTGAAAACGAATAAAGCGGTATTTGTCGGTCATTATTGGCTAACTGGCACGCCTGAACCACTGAGTTCACAAGTTGCCTGTACTGATTATTCAGCGGCGGTAGACAGCGGATATCTGACTTGTTATCAGCTCGATACTGAGCAAGCACTGCCACTAAGAGCCAGTAACTTTGTCCAATATCGCCATGATAAAACGGTAAACCCCAATCCATAAAATTGGTACTATTGCCCCCGCTTTTTTATTAAAAATCAAACTTGGCTTTACGAGAGCAACAAAACTTTTGTATGATGGTCTTTTTGAGGATATCAAAGCATGAGCACCACAACAGCTACTGTTAACACGATGGATCAAAACAGCCCTATCGCCTCCCCTGCTGGTCAACCGAAAGTTGGCATTATTATGGGATCACAATCTGATTGGGCAACCATGAGTGCGGCAGCGCAATTGCTCGCAGACTTTGATATCGCTTTTGATTGTGAAGTGGTTTCAGCACACCGCACCCCTGATAGATTGTTTGACTATGCAAAAAGTGCAAAAGATAACGGTCTACAAGTTATCATCGCTGGTGCTGGTGGTGCTGCTCATCTGCCTGGCATGTGTGCCAGTCAAACGCCGTTACCTGTGTTTGGTGTTCCTGTAAAATCTTCTATGCTCAGCGGTTGGGATAGTCTCTTGTCTATCGTACAGATGCCTAAAGGCGTCGCAGTTGGCACATTAGCGATTGGCTCAGCAGGCGCTTACAATGCTGCCCTGCTTGCGATTCAAGTGTTAGCGCTGCATGATGAGACCATTGCGGCTAAGCTGGACAATCTGCGCCAAACGCAAACTGATACTATCCTTGCTAGCCCAACGCCCGGCATTATCAATACCTAATTACCTGTCTTTGATAGCGGTTCTTGAATCCCATTATTGAGACATAGCTGCTATTTACTTGATATTTATTTTTAGATGGGTTTTACTTAATACAAGGTGCATGTAATGCACCTTTTCCTATTTTAATAGATGACTTTTTACCTTTTATTACACCCAAAATATTATTCATTTTTAACTCAAAGAGCCTGCCATGACTACAGCGAACGCTTACCCTGTTACCCAAACCATTCGTACCATCGGTATTTTAGGCGGTGGTCAGCTTGGTATGATGCTTGCCGAAGCAGCGATGCCACTGGGCTACCAATGTGTGTTTTTAGAAGACAGCGCTGACTGCCCTGCTAGCCTATACGGTCGCGTCTTTCATAGCGATCAATTGGAAGACTTCATCGCAGCAGCAGATGTTTTCACCTTAGAGTTTGAAAACACACCGACGGCGACAGTTGAACAGCTGACTGATCTGTCAAAATCAGGTAGCAAACAAGGTATGTTTCCGCCATTGATTGCGCTTGATATCGCTCAAGACCGCTTGAAAGAAAAGCAAATGTTCAATTCACTTGATATTGCTACCGTGCCCTTTATGGCTGTCAATTCTGAAGCGGATTTGCAGCAAGCCTGTCATGAATTAGGACTGCCTATCGTCCTAAAAACCAGCCGTGGCGGTTATGATGGCAAAGGTCAGTTTGTGATTAGACAAGACAGTGATATCAAGGCGGCATGGCAAGATCTTAAAGATGCAGTTACGGGTAAGGGCTCGCTAACGCCAACGCCCGCCCCTTTGATTGCAGAAGGTTTTATTAACTTTAGCCGCGAGCTTTCTATTATCGCCGCACGCGCACAAAATGGTCAGGTTCGTTGCTACGATTTGGTCGAAAACCATCATCATAATGGTATTTTAGCCAAGACCCAAGCGCCTGCCGTTGGCACCAGTCATTTATTCAAACAAGCAACCGATGCCATCACCAAGATCATGAACCACTTAGACTATGTTGGTGTGATGGCACTTGAGCTCTTTGTGACCAAAGATGCGCGTGGTCATGACACGCTACTCGCTAATGAAATTGCGCCGCGCGTACATAATTCAGGACATTGGAGTATTGAAGGCGCTGTCACCAGCCAATTTGAAAACCACATTCGCGCCGTCGTCAATCTGCCATTAGGTGATACCGACAACGTGCATCCAGCGATTATGCTCAATGTCTTGGGGCAATATCCAGATATCAGCGCCGTACTAAATATCGATGGCGCACACTATCATAGCTACCATAAAGCAGAACGCGATGACCGCAAAATTGCGCATATTACCTTGATGCCCAATGATGTTGCCGACTTAGAACCTGCTTTAGCCAAGCTCGTCGCTACGCTACCCAATAAAATGGGACTTGAGAAAAAACCATCTGCGATTGATAGCCAGCCAAAAGCGGCAGATGGTCTAATCACTACTGACAATAACAATGACAATATTTTAGAGAGTATAGAAGTCCATATCGATGACAGCCAAACAACTCAGGCTATCGACGGTAAGGCAAAAACAGAAAAGGTTAAGAAATAATGCAGATTTGGGTAGATGCCGATTCGGTGCCATTGATTGCCAAAGATTTGATTATCAAAACCGCTGAACGCACACAAACCATGGCAATATTCGTCGCCAATCAGCCGATCAAACTGCGTAAGTCACCACTGCTTGTCATGACAGTGGTGCCATCAGGGTTTGATAAAGCCGATGATTATATCGTTGAGAAAATACAGCCAGGCGATCTGGCTATTACTAGCGACATTCCTTTGGCTAATGACATTTTGGACAAAGGTGGTATGGTCTTGACCTCTCGCGGAATGGTCTATGACAAAAATAATATCAAGCAAAAGCTCAATATGCGTGATTTTATGGATACCATGCGCGGTACTGGCGTGCTCGAGCTACAAGAAATGAGTGGTCAAAAACCTTATGGCGATCGTGATAAAAAAGCTTTTGCTGATGAATTAAACAAGTTGGTACGCTAGTTTTCACCCGCTTTGTCTTTGATTTTTTGATCTTATCCACTTTGCAAACCGTATACACGCCATAACCAAACACTATGCAATCGGCACGCTTCATAACGAAGTGTGCCTTTTTTTCTTGATACGCTATAGTCAGTTTTTACAACAACGATAACGTATATAAGAATAGGAATGACAATGAAAATTTTAGTAATTGGGGCAAGTGGTCGAGTGGGAACGGATTTGGCCAAGCAGCTATTAGCGGATAACCATCAAGTTATTGGCACGACACGCCAAGAAGAAAAACTGTTTACCGATGACAATTATAGCCAACTCGATTTAGATATCACTGCCGAAAAAGAGGCTATACAAAAGCAAATTGATCGAGATATTGACGCTATATATTTCGTTGCAGGGTCTGGCGGCAAAGACGTCTTAGAAGTGGATTTACATGGGGCGGTCAAGACCATGCAAGCCGCAGAGGACAAAGGCATTAAGCGCTATATTATGCTTAGCACCGTCTTTTCGTTAGACACCAGAAAATGGGACAATGCTGGTATTGCTGACCTAAAAGAATACTATATCTGCAAACACTATGCGGATCAGTGGTTAATTAATAACAGTAACCTTGACTATACCATCGTTCAAGCAGGGGCACTAAAAGAGCGCGAAGCAACTGGTAAAATCACTGTCAACGATGATAATGCTGGAGAAAATTCAATTGCCGATGTGGCGACTACTCTGGCAGCCGTCCTAAATGCCGATAATACCATCAAGAAAGTGTTTAGTATGCATAACGGTGAGACTGCGATTGATGAAGCGATTGCACAGTTATAATAAATAAAACGATAATTTATAGCACTTAGACCAACAAAAAATCGAGTAAGTCTTATAGGCTTACTCGATTTTTGATGATGAGCTTAGTTTTATAAGGGGTTGCCAAATAAACGATTCTGTTCAGACTTTCCAAAACACTAAGCCAAACCGCTTGGAAACGAAATCACATCCTCTAAGCTATTCGCTCCTGTGATCACCATAAGTAATCTATCGATACCAACGGCGATACCGCTACAGGGAATTAAAGAATCAGATGCTGCTAATAAATGCTCATCGATTGGCATTTTTGGCAGGTTATGACGCTTACGCAGTTGATTGTCTCGCTCAAACCGTTCTCTTAACGCTTGTCCATCTGCTAGCTCATCATAAGCGTTGGCAATCTCAATGCCATTGATATACAGCTCGAAACGTTTAGCGACTGTATTGCCCTCTTTATCAACCGCTGTTTTTGCCAGTGCCGCCGTGGCAGGTGGATATTCTATAATCAAGGTCGGTAAGTCGTGACCCAAGTTTGGCTCGACCGCATGACTAAACAGCAAATCCAGCCAGCTTTGACGAATAGCTGCTTCGCCATCTTCTATGTTATCCAAATCACTATTGAAATCAAAACCTGTCAAACCCTTATCTTCTGCTACTGCTTGCAGGGCATCAAGGCTAGCTGTCAGCGGATGTATGCCGACAAAATCCATAAACGCATCAACATAGCGGTAATGACTCATCACCACCGAATGCCCATAAAGCGCCGCTAATAACTCACTCAGCTCAGCCGCCATATCATCCAAACTATAATTCGGCTGATACCACTCAAGCATGGTAAATTCGATATTATGGCGTACGCCTATTTCGTTATCTCGAAATACGGAGCAAATTTGATATATAGGCACTTGCCAGCTGGCAAGTAAACGCTTCATGGCAAACTCAGGTGAAGTATGCAGATAATAAGTACAAGGTTTATCTTGATACGTCACTTGCGCGGCAACTGATTGTAAGAAAGTATCGGTATTGCCAGCCTGCGATAGTAGCGGTGTTTGCACTTCAAGCACTTGATGCGTGGCGAAAAACTGACGAATGGTGCTCATCAATTGCGCACGCTGCTGAGCCATTGCCAATGTCATGGTCGGCGCATAGCTGGGTTTTGAAGAAGAGTTATTTGCTTGGGTCATTATTATTTACTGCAATTAAAGGATAAGAATAAGTTCTCAGATGCTACTTTAGGGTTGAAGGCTGCCTAACTTTTACCACTGCCATTCGCGGCGTAAGTGATAATCTCGGCGCAACTGATCAAAGTCAGCACCCTTTATTTGACCGTTAGCCAGCTTGCTTCTTAGTGCAGCATCATCGTGCATGATGTCGTAAAACTTCTGTAATCTGTCTGGATGTGCTTTTAGCTCAGACCAGAGATAAGTATTGAGCGGTAGCAACTGATGCATCGACAATACAGGCAAGACTGCTAACTTTTCACATAAAGCGTCATAGATGATTTGCGTACCACGCAACTTACCTTCGACCGTATAGCCTGCGATATGAGGAGTGGCGATAGCCAATTTGGACAATAAGCACTCAGAAATCTCTGGTTCAAACTCAAACACATCGAGCACTACTTGGCGATCTGTGCGTTCAATATCTGCTTCTAAATCACGCGCATTAATGACTGGTCCGCGCGCACTATTAATCAGCAAGGTATGCGCAGGCATCATTGCCAGCGCATTTGCGTCAATCAGATGCTTTGTTGGATAATCACTGCCACTAGGGTTTGTAGTATCTTTATCGGTTAAAGGCACATGTAAGCTCACTACATCGCTTTGGCTAAGCACTTGCTCAAGGCTGGCATTATTCGTATTCGAGGTAGGCAGTAGTGGATCATAGCCTAGTACTTGCCAGCCTAAATCATTGGCATACTGAGCGAGCGTACTACCAATATTACCAAGTCCGATGATGCCCAATATTAATGGCTTCGTGGATTGCTGCCAATAGTGCGGACGCAACGTCAAAATCGCCGTCAAGACATACTGCGCAACAGAATGTTTACTACATCCAGCCGCATTGGCGAAAGTGATATTTCGCGCCGCTAAATAGTCTTGATCGACATGATCGGTACCGATAGTCGCCGAACCGACAAATTTTACGCTGTTATTATTGGCTAGCAGTGCCTCGCCTACTGGCGTCACCGAGCGTATCAACAGCACATCAGGCTCAACGTCTGCCAGTAATTGCGCATTGATATCGCGTCCGGCGACGGTGATTATATTGACCGTCTGCTCAGACGCCTGCCCAAGCATCGAAGCATTAAAAAACGCATCCAAGCTTGCGATATTGCTATCGGCCACGATAGTAATGCTGTCAATAGAGTTCGCTCTATTTTGCATAACGTTTGCAGTATTCTTATTTAACATGACCATGTGCCCCTACTCTGATTCATTGACTGGTGGCAACGTTTGGTTGTCAGACAATACCAAATCCTGCGGGGCAAATATCTCATTTTTATGCTGCGATATCCATTCTCGCCATACCGCTAATCCGATGGCTAGCACTACAGGACCGATAAACAAACCAACAAAGCCAAAAGCCGTTAGACCACCTAATACACCAATAAAAATAATAATAAAAGGGATTTTGGTCGCGCCACTAATCACAATAGGACGGATGAGATTGTCAACCCAGCTGATAACCAAAGTTCCCCATAGTGCCAAGCCAATCCCTTCTACAGTATGACCTTGGCTTAACAACCAAATGGATACACCGCCCCAGACAAATGGCGTGCCAAACGGAATCAGGGCAATAATAAAAGTTACGATAGTGAGTAAGATAGGACTTGGTGCACCAGCGAAGTAGTAACCTACACCTGCGAGCAGTGCTTGTGCCAATGCCGTCAGACCAATACCATAAACCACCGCACGCGTGGTCGTACCCACAGAATCAATATAACCATCAATGCGATTGCCAATGATATTACGCAGTGCTTGACGAATTTGGCGCACCAAACTGGTACCATCACGATAAAAGAAAAACAACGTCATCAGCGCCATACCTAACTTGGCAAGACCGCTAAACACCACATCAAATGCTACTTTGCCATAATATAAATGTGACTGTACCCAAATACGAAACGCCTCTAACGTCCCTTCTGGGTTTTTATTGATTCTCCACAGCACATCTTTCACTTGCTGACCGATGATAGGCATATCTTTGATAGAATCAGGCACATCTAAATAGCCCACTTTTATACGATAAATCAAGTTGCTGATTAGGCTCAAGGCTTCTTGCTGTAGAATAAAAACACCGATAACCAGTGGCACACCTATCATTAAGGAGATACTCACCGTCATAATAGCAGCACTAAAATTAGGACTCAGCTTTACTTTTTCATAAAAAAAGTTATAAATAGGAAAGGTTACATACGCTAAAATCGCCGCCCATAATGCGGGTACAATAAAAAACTGTACCACTTGAAAACACAGTACGAACAGCACCACCAACAGAGTAATAGCCAATAAGCGCTGAATAATAAATTCTTTTGTCCAATTTTCAATCATAGCGTATAAACCAAGAGCAGACAGCGAAGATCTATCGCGACCTTGCTGGCAAGTTTATAAATGTGTGATGAATATCAACTCACAGACGGTGCCCATAAAAAGACCCTGTCCATTAGCGGTATCCATTAGCGAGGGGTGTAAACAATCCGTACCAGTAAACCTGCTTTGAGAGCATCAAATCGTAGCATACCGTAACATACTTACGGACGATAGTTTTGACTAACGCAAGATAAATATCAAGCGATTATCACGGCTTATTATGCCGCAAAATACGACAATGATATAACGATATGTTGTAATCTTTACTTACAACTTTCTCTGTGCAAGCTTACTAGATGATGACATTAATAGATAGAAGTTGACACATAGATTTAACATGTAAAAACAAGGCACTAAAAGAATATTTTACATTCATACTGTAAACTGACTCATTGAAAGGTAATTCACTGGCGCGTTCTATTTGCAACGATAATTGATGCTATACTAAAGCAATTATTTTAAGCTTTTTAATAGCATTAAATTCGTTTGTTCTTATTTATTTGGATCATTCTATATATATAACATTTTTCAGACGATGCGCTACATCCCTCTTTTATCGTCCTTTTATAGACTATCATAAGATCAAACCTGTAGAGGGGTGTTACAACGTTGGATACTGTGCGTAAGCAAGCTCATCATATCCGTTCACTATTAGAATTCGATATGACAGAGTGCTATTTTGAGTGAATTTCGGACTTACTTTGATTTTATTTTAAATCAACAACGACCCAACAAATTTTAAACCATATATCGATAGGAACAATAACAATGTCAAAAGACAATGATAATCCCAATATAACTCCCTCAAATGAGGCCAGTAAGACCAATAAAACCCAAGAAACCGTTACTTTTGCATTGGCTCAGTCGCATTTTTTGGTTGGTGATATCACTGCCAATGCTGAAAAAATGCGTGCACTCGCATTGCAAGCTCGCGAGCAAGGTGCGGATGTCATTATTTTCCCAGAACTTGCTTTATTAGGTTACCCACCGCAAGATTTATTACTACGCCCAAGCTTATCTGGTCGCATCAAAAGCGCCTTGTCTACTTTAAGTGATATCGATGACATCGTGATGATTGTCGGTTATCCACATGTCGACCATCATGGTACTTTCAACTCTGCTGCTATCTTGCATAATGGTCATCAAAAAGGTTTTTATCATAAGCAAATCTTGCCAAATTATGGCGTATTTGATGAGCGTCGTTATTTTGATAAAGGTCGTAACCAAGTTTTATTTGACTATAAAGGCATCACAATCGGTCTGCTTATCTGTGAGGATTTGTGGGAAAAAGGCCCTATTGCCGAGCTTAAAAAGCAAGGTGCTGATCTGATTATTAGCTTGAACGCCTCACCTTTTGAGATCGAAAAACAAGACAATCGTAAAACGATGCTGGCCAAGCGTAGCCGTGAGAATAATTTGCCTATCGTCTATGTCAACGCCGTTGGCGGTCAAGACGACTTGGTATTTGACGGTGGTTCTATGGCGGTGCAAGCTGATGGTAGCGTTGCCCACGAAGCACCACGTTTTATGAATCAGTTACTTCTTGCCACTTTAGACGTCAAAACTGCCAAGTTTAATAGTCAAACTAAAGCGCCATTAACACTGAGCCGTGAGTCAGAGATGTATCAAGCACTGGTCGTTGGCCTGCGTGATTATGTCAACCATTCAGGATTCACTGGTATTATCCTTGGGCTATCAGGTGGTATTGATTCTGCCTTAACGCTATGTATCGCTGTTGATGCTTTGGGTGCTGACAAGGTATATGCAGTGATGATGCCTTATGAATATACTTCTCAGATTAGTCTAGAAGATGCACAAGCACAGGCTCGCCGCTTAAATGTTTCTTATACGGTTTGTCCTATTTTTGATGCGGTTGAAGGCATCCGTCATACCTTAGCGCCACTATTTAACAAATCGCCAGCAGACACCACTGAAGAAAATATCCAAGCGCGGGCGCGCGGTGTGGTACTGATGGCGCTGTCCAATAAATTTGGGCACTTGGTCATCACCACTGGTAATAAGTCAGAGTTGGCAGTCGGCTATTCAACATTATATGGTGATATGGCAGGCGGCTTTGATGTGCTAAAAGACGTTTATAAGTCACAGGTTTATAAATTGGCCAGTTATCGCAACCGCTTGGAAGACACCCCAGTCATCCCTGAGCGTGTCATCACTCGCCCGCCATCTGCTGAGTTACGCCCAGACCAAAAAGACCAAGACAGCTTGCCTGACTATGATGTATTAGATGGCATCTTAATGTCATACATCGATGAAGATATGGGCTATCAAGACATTATTAATAAAGGGTTTGAGGCTGAACTGGTCGCAAAAGTCATCCAGATGGTAGACAATAGCGAATATAAGCGTTTACAAGCGCCAATCGGTACCAAAATTAGCCATAAAGCCTTTGGACGTGAACGTCGTTATCCATTAGTGAATAAATGGTCAGTAAAAGGCTAAATTAGATTAACCATTGTTGCTTGCCCTACTTTTATTATGTAGAACGCGAGCAACATGGCTAATTTAATACTTTTATAAAAAATCAAGTTTATTATAATTAGCTGGGTGCTTACCCAGCTTTTTTAGTTTCTATCAACCGATTTTTAATGCCAAGCTGTTATAAACAACACTTTCTTTTTTGTACTTCTAATCCATTCATTCTTTAACTTCAATTATTTTAATCCCTATATTTTTTTACCGAGTATGTCATGAGTTTGCTAACCGCTAGTATCTTTCTTCTTTTATTGCTTGCCCTAAGTGCCTTTGTATCTGCTGCCGAAATTGCCATCGCTGCTGGTCGCAAAATTAAGCTACAAATCATGGCAAAAGAAGGGGATGTCCGCGCATTTGACGTCCTTAAAATGCAAGAGCACCCTGGCAGTTTTATTACTGTCGTACAAGTGGTTTTGAATGCCGTCGCTATCTCAGCTGGTGCGGTCGGTGAGTCAGCTATTAGCCCTTATCTAGAGCTTTTGGTGAAGAATGAAGCAGTGTCATCCGTCATATCATTTGTGCTGATCACTAGTTTATTTTCTCTACTCGCTGATTTAATGCCCAGACGATTGGCGATGTCAAACACTGAAGCTATCGCTGTACGTCTCGTACGACCAATGATGCTATTGATTTTTATATTCAAACCCGTGATTTGGATATTTGATGGTGCAGCAAATGTCATCTTTGAATTACTGGGTATTTCAACCATACGACAAGACGATATGACGCCAGAAGATATTTATGCTGTCATGGATGCTGGTGCTGAAGCTGGTGTGCTCAAAAAACAAGAACATCATCTGATAGAAAATATCTTTGACATGCAAGAGCGCACCGTAACGTCGGTGATGAATCCACGTGAAAACATTGTTTATTTTGATACCAAAACGAGCACTGAAAAAGTCGTTGAAGTGATGATTGAACAACCACATAACAAGTTTTTGGTCTGTCAGGAAGATGACCTAGAGCATATTATTGGTTATGTAGAGTCGCGCAGCTTTTTGGCATTGGTTCTTAACCAGCAGGAGGTCAGCTTAACTGACAAAGCGCTATTAAAACCTGCACTCTTCGTTCCTGATACCTTGTCCTTGTTTGAAGTATTAGAGATGTTTAAATCTACAGGCGCTGACTTTGCCGTCATTGTGAATGAATATGGATTGGTAGTGGGTGTCATTACTCTTAAAGATGTGATGAGTATCGTCATGGGGGAGCTTGTCACCTTGGAGGAGCAGCCCATTGTTCAACGTACTGACAACTCGTGGCTAATCGATGGCATGACCCCTATTGAAGACGTCGTACGCGCTTTAGATATCGTTGATCTGCCACGCAGTCAGAACTATGAAACCATTAGTGGCTTTATGATGTACATGCTACGCAAGATTCCAAAGAAAACCGATACTATCGAATATGCCAATTATCGATTTGAAATTATCGCAACGGACAATCTCAAAATCACTCAGATGCTGGTGACCAGAATGGATGAGACTGTCTGATAAATAAAAATTTAAGCTCGTGCGCCAAATATGGCGCTACCAACGCGCACCATTGTCGAACCACTGGCTATTGCCTCTGTCATATCACCGCTCATGCCCATGCTCAGTGTATCCCAAGCATCTAGCTCTGCATGAGTCTCTTTAATTTCATCAAATAACTGCTTGGTACGGGTAAAAGCGTCCGTACCTCCCTTAGCAGGAATAATCATCAAACCACGCAGCTGTAACCCGTCATACCCCTTGATAGCAGTTATCAAATCAGGTAGCTGTGCTGGCAGGCAGCCTGATTTGCTTTCTTCGTTATCGATATTCAACTGAATCAATACATTTAGTCGTGGCAGCTCAGCTGGGCGCTGGTCGTTTAGACGCTGAGCAATAATGTCACGCTCAACCGTTTGTACCCAATCGAAATGCTCAGCAATATCACGGGTCTTATTGCGCTGGATACTACCAATATAATGCCAAATAATGCCTTTAGTTTCTGGCTGTCGTTTTAGCGTATCGATTTTTTCGATGGCTTCTTGCAGATAATTTTCACCAAAGTGCTGCTGTCCTTGCTGAGCCAAAGTAGCAATCATATCAGCTGGTTTGGTCTTGGAAACTGCCAGCAACGTCACACTATCTGCTTGTCGTGCCGCATGCTCACACGCTTGAGTCATTTGCTTACTCACTTGCTGCCAGCTCGCAATAAGATTTTGGCTATCAATGTTATTTTCTATTTCTTTCATATATTACTCACGAGAATAATTTAATCCATTTTTTAATCAGTCACTTTTAATGACTTCTATTTTTAATGACTTCTATAATGAACTTTTATTAATTAGGGTTAAACTTTTTATAAATGTCTTTTAATATAAAAAACTCAACAAGGATCAATCTATAAATCGACACTCATAATGACTAATTTTACATTTTATTAGTGTAGTAGATGGTTAATTGTTGGTAGTCTTGTTATTATATTGTTACATGGTTTAACATATGCTACTGAATATAATAGTAATGGTAAAGACCATCGCTACTCCTTTATTAACGTGACCGACTTTAATCAGATCGTTTATCGATTGATAATCACTCCCCTTTTTTGCTCTTTTGTCCTACCCTTATTGATTGATAGGAATATCCGATTATGGCTGAAAAAAACAATTTAAGTATCGAAGACTTGCTGCGCTTTACGGTTAAGCATAAAGCATCAGATTTACATATTTCAGCCGGTATGCCAGCAATGATACGTGTTGATGGTGAAATGACCCGTATTAATATGCCAGAGATGACTCATCAGGTTGTGCATCAGCTTATTTATGACATCATGAACGATAAGCAGCGCGCTGACTTTGAAGAATTTTATGAGACGGATTTCTCTTTTGAGATTCCTAATCTAGCACGTTTTCGAGTAAATGCCTTTAATCAAAACCGTGGGGCGGGCGCTGTCTTTCGTACCATTCCGTCCAAAGTCTTAACGATGGAAGACCTCGGTATGGGTGATGTATTCAAGCGCGTGTCAGACTTTAAACGTGGCGTGGTATTGGTCACGGGTCCGACAGGTTCTGGTAAGTCCACAACGCTGGCTGCCATGATTGACTATATCAACGAGAGCCGTAAAGAGCATATTTTAACCATTGAAGATCCGATCGAATTTGTCCACGATTCTAAAAAGAGCTTGATTAATCAGCGTGAGGTGCACCGCGATACCTTAGGTTTCGAGCCTGCATTGCGCTCGGCCCTACGTGAGGATCCCGATGTAATTTTGGTTGGTGAGCTACGTGACCTTGAGACTATCCGCTTGGCATTGACAGCAGCAGAGACTGGTCACTTAGTATTCGGCACTCTACACACCAGTTCAGCCGCTAAGACCATTGACCGTGTCATTGATGTATTCCCCGCAGCAGAAAAAGACATGATTCGGGCGATGCTATCAGAGTCACTACAAGCCGTTATCTCACAAACGCTTTTGCGTCGTCAAGCAGGCGGACGTGTAGCAGCACATGAAATCATGCTCGGCACACCTGCTATCCGTAACTTAATACGTGAGAATAAAATCGCTCAAATGTACTCTGCTATCCAAACAGGTGCAGGTGAAGGTATGATTACGCTGGATCAAACGCTCAAAAATCTAGTAGCGAAAGGCACCATTAGTAAAGACGTAGCCCGTCCTTATGCCAAACAGCCTGAGGCATTCTTGTAATATTATTAATCGTGCGTTACTGGCTTATAATGATCGACGATTGATATGTGAGTCAATAATACAAGCATTCATAAGCCATGATATGCCTTAATTCTATTGCTACTGGCGATTTTTACAACATAATTTTAAATACTTTTTTAATCGATTTACATCGAATGCAGGTACGATATGGACATTGATAAACTATTGCAGTTAATGATCAATAAAAATGGCTCGGACCTTTTTATTACCGCTGATGTAGCGCCTTCCATGAAAGTGAATGGCAAAATTTTGCCTGTTGGTAAAACGCCTTTAACCGCTGAGCAAACCATGCGATTGGTCAAAGGCGTCATGACACCAAACCAGCAAAAAGAGTTTGAAGAGACCAACGAGTGCCAATTTGCCATTGCTGATGAAGCACAGCAAGCACGTTTTCGGGTCAGTGCCTTTATACAGCGTGATATGGCAGGGATGATTTTACGGAAAATTGAGAATAAAATTCCGACTGTCGAAGAGCTACGTTTACCGCCCGCGTTAAAAGAGCTGGCAATGAAAAAACGCGGTATCATTCTGCTAGTGGGTGCGACAGGTACAGGTAAATCAACGACCCTTGCTTCTATGATCGGACACCGTAATCAAAACTCGCATGGTCACATCATTACCATCGAAGATCCTATCGAGTTTGTCCACAAACATCGTGGTTGTATTATTACCCAGCGTGAAGTTGGTATCGATACCCATTCATTTGAGGCAGGGCTAAAAAACACGTTGCGCCAAGCACCTGATGTTATTTTGATTGGTGAAATTCGTAACCGTGAAGTCATGAGCTACGCGATCCAGTACGCTGAGACAGGGCATTTGGTGTTTGCAACCTTGCACGCCAACAACGCCAACCAAGCGATTGACCGTATCATTCACTTTTTTGAAACCAGTCGCCACAATCAGTTATTTATGGATTTGTCGCTTAACTTGCAAGCCATTATTGCGCAGCAGCTCATCCCAACTCCTGATGGTAAAGGACGCCGTGCGGCTATTGAGATTTTATTGAACTCACAGCTGATTAGTGACTATATCCGTAAAGGCGAGGTTCATGAAATCAAAGATGTCATGACACGATCGCGGGATAGCGGCATGCAAACCTTTGATCAGGCTCTTTTTGACTTATATGAGCAAGGAGAAATCACCTATAAAGAAGCGATTCTTCATGCTGACTCTCCTAATGATTTGCGCCTAAAAATCAAACTCAGCAGTAAAAATGGCACCGCCAATCTGGATGAAGGTGCGGATAACTTATCATTAGATATCAGTTAAGCATGGCTTTTGAGCATTGTTATTCGTTTTTGTCATAAAAACTTATAAGAAAGCCCTCATATTATTATGAGGGCTTTCTTATTTTATACATGGTGATAACGCACTAAAAACGATATCAAAGGTAGATCATGCTCACCAATTAAAAAATTACTTGATGCTATCCCGACACTCTTGGTCATTACAAATACCGTATAGCACCAATGAATGACCTGATAACTTAAATCCGTGCTTTTCTGCGACTTTAAGCTGCTCTTCTTCGATGACTTCGTTATGAAATTCTATAATCTTGCCACAAACGTCACAAACTAAATGGTCATGATGGCCTTCTTGGGTAATCTCAAACACCGATAAATTATTTTCGAAGTTATGACGCTCGACGATACCAGCTTGCTCAAATTGCGTCAGCACTCGGTAGACAGTCGCTAAACCCACATCCTCACCTTGCTCTATCAGTGCTTTATAAACCTCCTCAGCACTCATATGATGCAACTCTGCACTCTCCAGTAGCTCTAAAATCTTGATGCGAGGTAACGTGACTTTTAATCCCGCTTTACGTAAATCTTGATTGGTAAAAGAAGCCATAATATCCCTTCTGACTGTGACAGTCTTAGCAAATAAAGAACCAAAAATATGAGATAAATAATCGTTAATGATTATTTTTTTATAGTATATGAAACATTTTAATAACAGCAGACTGGCTGATTTGACCTCATGTCCAAGCCTGTTATTTTCTATAATAATCCTAACGCAAGTCTATGAATTTAAAATATAAATAATAAAATGACTCAGGTAGCATTTGGTAAATAATGTCGTAAGTGGTAGGAAATTGCAAGTAAATGACGTATCATTTGTCCAAGATTGTCAGCCAGACTAGCATTAACAACCTCTGGCTGCGCCTAATTCATTTCTTATGAGTCATCTTACCATGATAAAGACATTAACTTTTCGTCCGTTAAGCCCTACAAGCGTATTACGCAAGATTGTCATAACCAGTATGCTTAGCGCTACTGTCGCTATGTCTGGCTGCTCATTATTGAGTGTTTATAAGATTGATTTGCCACAAGGCACTGCCATCACTCAAGCACAAGCGCAAAAGTTGCAAGTGGGTATGAATCAAAACCAAGTTCTTTATATCCTTGGTAGCCCAGCTATTAGAGACACCTTAGAACCTAAGCGTTGGGATTATATTTACGACTACAAAGCAGGGACAGAAGGTAGCCGCAAGGGTATTGCTGATGTCAAAAATGCCAGTCAGCACTTAATTATCTACTTTGATAATAATGGTTTGGTCAATCGTATTGAAGGTATCGAAAGCCTACCTGCCTCATAATCAAGAACGGCAACTGGCTTTGATGATAGATGGCGCAACATCGCTTAAACTCGAGATTTATTTTTGCGCTGAGACATGGGATCAGCGCTTAAGCTGCGATATACTTCGATACGATCAAAAGGCTGCAAGCGATAGCTGAGCGGCTGTTTTTGTGCATAGATACCCACATGCCAACGCTTTGCCGTTGGCGTGGTAATATCTGCCACTTGCTCACACCAACGTGCTAACGCTGGAAATTTCACCAACCATCCTGCCTGCCTCAATGCCTCATACAAACTTGTTTCATTATTAACCTGTAAGGTTAAATAATGCTGACATTTTGCATCTTCAGCGTATGCCAAATAAACAGTCATTAGCATGGTCTGCTCAGATGACGGCGCACAATTGTTATCAGATTGAATGCCATTAGCGGTTAACTCAACCACTGCATCACCCAACCTATCAATGCCAATAACAGTGCTAGTGGCACAATCAAACGAATCGCTATTCGCCATAAGTTATAAAACGCTTCATTGCCAAAATTTAATGACTTACGCAGATGACTAATTTTCATCTGCCAACCCGCAAAGATAGACAGCAATAATACCGCTATGCTGCTAATAATCACTAAAAGTCCGACCAGCCAAACAGTTGGTATGATAACGACTAACAAAAGCGCCAAGACAAAGGTTAATACCAAACTGACCAGTAGTCCAAACTTGTGTGCTAATTGCTGGGTACTATAATGCAGCAAATAGCTGGCGACAAATAATACCCCTATCCAATATGATAGCTGTCCAATCGGTGGCAGCGCCATGCCACTAATAGATAACGCCACAACCCCAACGATCAATTGCAATATCCAAATCGGGAGCACCAATTTGGTTGCCCGATACTCACTCATCGCACGGCTGCGAGCAGGTTTTTGTGCATTGATATTGTCCGTGTCTACCGCTGTTGCCACTTGGTTGGTTACCAAGTTTTGACCAAACCAGTATAAGCCTGTGCCTGCACCCACACTAACCAACGCTAACGCGACTGCACGTGCCCATTCATTTAAGCTGATATCAGTCATCGCAAAGTCAATATTGGGTAGGCCATTTGCCACGCCCAGCAACAAGCCTATCACCATTAATCCCAGGCCAATCGGTAACGGTGCAACACCTAATAAACTGAGTAAAACAGCAATGACCATCAGGCCAGCAGCGATCGCAAAATCTGGTATAGCAGGAGCGCTATTAAGCTCCGTCAATGCCGCCAAAATACCCGTGCTCGCGCCTGAGATCACTAACGCCGCAATCAGAATGGAGACCAGCGCAGCAAGCCACCCAAAACTACGCCATATTGGGCTGGCATCTGCTTCGCGAGTAAGCTTTTGCATCCCTGCTAATGGCGCATCAACACTACGGTAGGCTAAGGCAATTTCCGCATAAACAACGGGCAAGGATACCAATACCATAGCCAATAGCCAGAGTAACCAAAAGTCAATCTCACCAATGGATGCTGGTGCAAACCAACGAAACAGCAGTAGCGGTAGCAGTGCCGCGATAAAATAAGAAGCATAACGGATCATCATAATCTAAATCCAAACGATCTAATACCTTTCACAAAAATGAGAATAGCTGAGAAAACGAGTGTCCGTACTACGCATTGTAGACGAAACAAGTTTGACACCGCAAATCATACTCTGTGGGTTTGGTATAAAGTGAATAACGATAATTTATCATGATACAGAGCAACGATAGGCCTCTGTAAGCAGTTTTATTTTATATAGTCGATTCAATTTAAAAGAAGCACAAGGTAACCAGAAGCACATATATATTCAATACTTCAAGCGAGGTTAATGCAGCGACTCTTTTATAATGGAATGACTATAGGGTCTCTATAATATAAGGGATGAACAGTTATAAAAAAACCCCGAAATCGGGGTTTAATAATGAAACAATGGCGGATATATGGTCAAGTGCTTATCAATTTCAGTGAGGCAAGGTGTATTAGGCACTCGTAGCTGATACCAATGAATTAGTGAACAGCACTGATATAGTCTGACAAGATACGAATATCACGATCCGATAGTTTCGATGCGACTGTCTGCATCATACCCATATCGCCTTCTTTCGCAGCATCATTGACACGTTTTTGCTCATCACTATCAACATCATCAACACGGCCAGCCGCACGGAAAAGTTTTAGCTGAGTTGCGATGTACTGTGCATGCTGACCACCTAAGCGTGGAAATGCCGCCCAAGTATTACCAGCAGCATCTGGACCATGACAACCTGCACAACCGATGACACCGCGTGACTTATCACCGCCTAAGAATAGCTTAGTGGCTTCTTGGTTGGTCGCAGGATTACCAAATCCAACGCCCCAAGGCGCTTGGCTAGCATAATAACCAGCCACGTTGGCTAAATCTTGCTGCGATAAGTTTGCAACTTGTGATTGCATAATACCGTTCTTGCGATAACCTGCTTTAAAGTTGACCAACTGTTTGTAAAGGTATTTTACGTTTTGGCCACCCAAATTAGGCTGCGCAGGGACAACACTGACACCATCAACACCATGACAAGCAGCACAAACCGTTTCTGCAATTTGCTTACCGGCATTGACGTCGTACTCAGGAACAATAATAGCAGCTTGTACGCTGAAACTTGCAACGCATAAGCTGGCAGCAGCGATTAACTTTTTCATTGATACAAATCCTACTAGCTCGGCGTAAGCATTATTTAGAGTGATTGCACTGATAAGATACCTCATATAAACCACCCTACTATTGATTAGGTAGGTATATGTTTTAAGGTCTTGGCCACAAGCAGTCTGAAAGTACTTACTAACATCAGGGTTTATTTTCGATTATTATAGCAAGACTTTGTAGCATTTGCCTACTTAATCGTCACATCCATCAGTTTTTCTAACACATAGACAAGTATGCCAACAAAAAACAAAAAGCGCTTACAGGCTAAAAAACCCAGCGCTTTTTTAAGTTGTTTTATAGTGTGTCATATTGTGTTGCTTTATCGGTCAGCGTCTCACTTACTCATGTACTCAATCAACTTACGATAATCATCATCGCTACAACTGTTACAAAGACCACCAGCAGGCATCTGCGTCATACCACTTTTGACGGAATTGATAAGTGTCGGCATGCTTTTTTGTTTGATAAGCTGTTGCCATTTGGCACTATCACCTTTTTTGATGGCGTTTAGCGCCCCACTATCGTGACAGGCAGCACATGAGTTATCATAGGTGGCTGCAATATCAGCAGCATTAGCGCTAGTCATGATAGCACTACTGAGCAGTAATGCCGCTCCGCTACCTATTAAAACTCGGTAGGTCTGGCTAAAAAGTGCATTGATTGAAACCATAGAACACCTCCTTTTGATGCTTCTCTCGTTTAATCAATCTTGCTATTAAACGTCGTTCGTTCAGTATAACTTATTAAACATTGTAACAATGTATGTCGTATAAATATAGATAAATATAGTTTGGCTTTGGTAACGTATGAATAAAAGCAGCAACTTGCTCTAATGAGAGCTTATTTTAATGGTATTCTGTCATTTATGTGATGCTAATCATAGTTATTTCAATAAGTAAGATAAGTAATAGTATAGAATAGTCGATAACTTGAAATGACTGTGTTTATGACCAATAAACATTGAAAGTTATGATGAATAACTTCGTAACGATTTTTTGTCTAATGCACTGTCTTCTCGACAACCAGTTGATTAAAATTTTATAACCGTATCCAATTTCTTAAAGATTAATGAGCCATTTATGAGTACCCCGTTTACTGATGTCGCTGCCGAACATGCATTGTTCAACACTAAATCTCGTCAAAAAATTCAGCAAACTGAGTTTATGATGTCAGCACCTACTTTTCGCCTCTGCCCACCCGATATGGGCTTAGAAGTTGCCTTTGCAGGACGCTCAAACGCAGGTAAATCCTCTGCTATTAATGCCTTAACCAACCAACGCCAACTGGCACGCTCATCTAAAACGCCTGGTCGTACGCAGATGATTAACTTTTTTAGTATTGGTGATGCTGATAGGCGTTTGGTGGATTTGCCAGGTTATGGCTACGCAGCGGTACCGCTTGAGATGAAAAAAGAATGGCAGGTTGAGCTAGAAGAATACTTGGTGGCGCGCTCAAGCCTTGCAGGTTTGGTGCTCATGACGGATATTCGTCATCCATTGAAGTTCTTTGATGAGCAAATGCTACGTTGGGCAAATGATGGCGAATTGCCAGTACATATCTTGCTAACCAAAGCTGATAAATTGAAATATGGCGCATCTAAAAATGCGTTACTTAATACTCGTAAAAGACTAAAAGAACTGGGGTTGAACTGTAGCATTCAGCTATTTTCAGCACTAAGAAAGGAAGGTCTTGATGAGTTGGCTGGTGTCATGGGCAACTGGTATGAGTATCAGCTTGAAGCAGACAAAATTATTGAATCCTCTTTTGCGTTACTAGAAGGCGCTGAGTTGGAAGAGGCGATTGAAAAAGACAACATCGAAAAAGGCGCGATTGAAAAGGAAAGTACTCAGAAGGATAGCACTCAATAAGGATAGTGCTCAAAAATAAAGCAAATAAACATTATCGCCTCCAAATAAAAAGGGTTTATCGCTATTATCGATAAGCCCTTTTTTTATTATCATTTTTTAGCATTCAAAAAGTCTTTTATTTAAGCACTTTTATTTAAGCACTTTTATTTAAGTGCTTTTATTTAAGTGCATAGTAGCTCAGCCAACGCTTGTGGCGTGTCAACCTGATAAGTGGGTTGCTGTGCGGCGAGCTCTGCAGGTGATGCTGTGCCATAATTCACCGCAATACTGGTCATGCCTAGTTCCGTTGCCATTTGGATATCGTAAATACTGTCACCGATGAAAACAGCATCGGCGATTTGCTGCTGCGTATAATCCAAAATATCGGTCAACATCTGCGGGTCAGGTTTTGAGCCTGCCTCATCGGCACAGCGGGTCATCACAAAATAATGGTGGCTCTCTGAAGCATCTAATACGCGGTCTAAGCCCTTTCGCTTTTTACCAGTTGCAACCGCGAGGCTTTTACCTTGGGCTTGTAGGGTCTGCAACATCCCTTCTATCGGCGCAAAAAGCGGTGTACTGTGGCTGTTGGCAATATAGTGGTCTGCATAGCTTTGCTGAATCGCAAGCTTTTGTGTGTCATTGGCTTGCGGATACAAAATCTCAATGCCATTCATTAAGCTCAGCCCAATGATATCTTGTACTGCTTTATCGGTCGTCTGGAACCCATGCGCCTGCCCTGCCACATGCATTGACTCAACGATTAATCCAATGGAATCCATCAGCGTCCCATCCCAATCAAAAATAATCAGCGTCTTATCCGCTAAACGATGACTGGCTGATAACTGAGTTCCTTTGAAAGCGCTAGAGATACTAGCGACAGATTGATTGCTCATAAATAGACCTTAACGAATATCAATAATAAATGGTAGATACGAAAACGTCACGGCGACTTATTAAGAAAAATAAGCGTTCGTGACGTTTAAAGTTAATGCTTAAAAATTTTATTTGGCGACTTATTCAGGCAATTTAACTTGCTCTGGCAACCAATCTGCCATGTCATCTGGTAGCGGTGCAGTAATAGTTTCATAGCCTGGAATATCTAAACGCCACGCATGCAGACACAGGCGATGAACGCCTGATTTATCATGCACATTATATTTATCATCACCCAAGATAGCGTGACCAATGTGAGCCAAATGCACACGGATTTGATGAGTGCGACCGGTTAGCGGTTTGGCTTCAATTAAACTAACTGGCTGATCAGCAATCACAAAACGACCATGAACGACGATATCCGTCTGGCTTTCTTTAGATTGCGGATCTTGCGCATCTACTTTGACGCGGCGTTCACCACTAGCAACTGTGTAGCGTAGCAATGACGCATCAATGCGTTGCTCATTTAATGCTGGCTGACCTTTGGCGATACATAAGTAATGCTTTTGGATGGTTTTATCGACGAGATGCTGTTGCAACGCTTTTAGCGCTGAGCGTTTTTTAGAAATCATCAATAGACCTGAAGTATCTTTATCAATGCGATGTATCAGCTCTAGGTATTTTTTACCTGTCACTTCACGCATGGCTTCGATAACACCAAAGTCCAAACCACTACCACCATGAACGGCGATACCAGAAGGCTTATTCAGTACTAGCATTCCTTCGTCTTCATACACTACGCGCGCTAACAAGCTTTTAGCAAACTCGGCACTGATAATTGGTTTTTCGCGGGTAGCAAGTACCACTGGCGCGATACGTACCACGTCTTCACGCTGTACTCTATCGTGCGCTTTGCAGCGTTTATTATTGACCCGAATCTCATCTGAGCGAATCATTTTATAGATATGCGGTTTTGGCAAACCTTTTAAACGGTTCAACAAAAAGTTATCCAAGCGCTGATCGTGTTGATGGCGGGTTACTTCAAGATAATTTACCTTACCAAAGTTGCTGATTTCATCATCAGCGCTTTGCGGGCGTGTTTTACTATTAAAAATAGCAGGGGCTTCATGGGTAGGTGCGTCGTCAGTCATTTTTGGCTTCGTCATTTTTAGTTAGGTATTTACAGAAAGATTTGCTATAGTTTAGCATGTTGAGCGACAATTAAGCAGAGACTGCAGCAATAATCATTGTTGTTGTTCCAAATAGCGCATTACCATTTTTACGAACTTTTAGTGAAAAGGTATTAGCGGTATACCCTGCCAACATTGTACGTTTAATCGGATTTTAGGGCGCAGTATCTGTTTAGAAATATCACTTGTAGATATTTATAGATATGTCCCCATAAATTGTAAAATGAAAGTATCGTACTGACTTTACTCAGTACCATAGAATAAATAGTGACACTAAATACCTTTGTGTTCATAAATTCAGCGTTGATAAGTTTGGCTAAGCGCCTGTTTATTGACCGATAATGACACTACATTGACTCACAACCTGCATGACAACGACTTTATTTGATAATTATTCATGATTTAATGACTGGTTATCTGGCGGTCCTTTAGGCAAGTGTAGTTGAGCAAGTATGGGTTGTTTAGCATTAGGATCGAGAAGTATATCGATAGCTGCCTACGTATTGGTGGTCAAACAGATAACGATAAAAAAGATATGAATACAGCACCACACCGATAGTTTGGTCATTTATTCTGTTTGCCAAGTACGCCCCGCTGATCACCGGAGCCGCGACACCTAACCGTAAAACACCCAAGATATTATTGACGTTATACCAGAAAGAACGATAAATAAAGAGTGACCAATTGCTTTACCTAAACAAATAATTGCTGAATATCACCATTTCATATAATGGTATTTATAACAGCGATATTATTGCTAGACTTTGATGGATGGATTGCAGCAGCACAACGCCTTTTGAATATCAGTATATTGAATCTCGTCATTGCCCGTCGCCTGCTCTTACAAAGTAAGCTGGCATGACTACCAATAAAGCTTGCTGATAGTAAAACTGAATCGCATGCTGACGCATTAATATTTGTACCAAACCTATCAATAATAGGATATAAATAGATAGCCTTACACCCTATAAATTTTATATTTACGTTAGTTTTGCTAACACACTTTAGGTAAAAAACAAGCCATTGACAAAGCCCAAGTGCTTTATTAACCCATGATTTACGTTCTATCGTTGATTAACATCTGCCAATGCTAATTTAAATATTAGCCATACTTGCCATTGCGCTCTAAAGCCCGTCTCGTCGTTGTTATGCGTACTCATAGGATACAAATATGAAACGCATTTTGATCAACGCTACCCAAAACGAAGAAATTCGTGTCGCCTTATGTAAAGGCAACCATCTTTACGATTTCGATCTTGAAAACCGTACTCGTGAACAAAAAAAATCCAATATATATAAAGGTCATGTGACCCGTGTCGAGCCATCGCTTGAAGCGGTGTTTGTCGAATATGGCTCACAGCGCCAAGGTTTTTTACCCATTCGTGAAATCTCTGCTGAATACTTAAGCGGTAATCCACGTGACGAAAATATCAAAAAGCTGATCAAAGAAGGCGATGAATTAATCGTCCAAGTCGAAAAAGAAGAGCGCGGTAACAAAGGCGCTGCCCTATCGACGTATGTCTCTTTAGCAGGTCGCTATTTGGTATTGATGCCAAATAACCCTCGTGGCGGCGGTATCTCACGTCAAATCTCGGGCAAACTTCGTGAAGACATGAAGCGTATGCTAAGCAATCTTGATTTACCAAAAGGTATGAGTGTCATCATCCGTACTGCGGGTATTGGTAAAACTCAAGAGGACTTACAGCACGATTTAAACCACTTGCTGAATATCTGGCAAGCCATTCAAGAACAAAACCAGAAATACCCTTCACCGCGCTTGGTACATCAAGAAGCGGGCGTCGTAACCCGTGCTGTCCGTGATTACTTACGTGATGATATCGCTGAAATTTGGATCGATAACGAAAACGCTTACATTGAAGCGGCAGGATTTATCGATGCGGTTATGCCAAAGCAAGCAGAAAAGCTACGCAAATATACCGATTATGAGCCGATGTTTTCGCGCTTTAATATCGAAAAACAGATTGAAACCGCCTATCAACGTGAAGTGCGTTTGCCATCAGGCGGCTCAATCGTTATTGATCAAACTGAAGCACTAGTCTCTATCGATATCAACTCAGCCAAGTCGACCAAAGGTTCAGACGTTGCCGAAACTGCGTATCATACCAACCTAGAAGCAGCCGATGAGATTGCCCGTCAGCTACGTTTGCGTGATATGGGTGGTTTGATTGTCATTGATTTTATTGATATGAATGACAATAAGCATCAAAAAGAAGTTGAAAAGCGTCTGATCGATGCCACCAAATATGACCGTGCACGTGTGCAATTTGGTGATATTTCTAAGTTTGGTTTGATGGAGATGAGCCGTCAGCGTCTACGTCCATCGCTAGAAGAGTCAACCGGTTATATCTGCCCACGCTGCCATGGTAATGGCATGATTCGCGATTTGCGCTCATTGTCACTGTCAATTATGCGTCAGATTGAACAAATCGCGCTAAAAGAACGTCAAGGCGAAGTACAAGCAGAAGTTCCAACAGATATCGCCGCCTTCTTATTAAACGAAAAACGTGATGCCTTAGTTTATCTTGAGCAAGACAGTGGCACGCGTATCACGATTTTGCCACACGCGCATTTAGAGTCGCCTAATTTTAAACTACACTTTAACCGTGATGGCTTTGCGCCTTCAAGCTATGAGCGTATTACGGATACAGCGCAAGAACATAGCGATTTGGGTTATGAAGTTGACTGGCAAACGGCTGAAAAAGAGCGTCCAGAGCAACAGCCAACGCGCCAGCCACGTCAGGTAGCGAGCAATGATACTAATACTGCTAGCCAATCAAACAAACCGACCAGTACAGCTGAGCATAGTAAACATAGCAACGACCATCGTAATAATAAAAATACGACCAACGTTTCATCGGCGCGCGCGCCACAAGCAAACAACAACCAGAGTGTGGCAGCCCCTGCTCCTGTTGCTCCAGTAGCAGCAACTACAGCTCCTGCACATGTTGAGACAGCAGCTCAGCCACAAGCAGTGGCGTGGTTATCAAACCTATTTGCGCAAGCACCACAAGCCTCAACGACGCCTAGCGTCAGTAGTCGTGATGCAGCACAAGCCATTGAAGCACTAGTAAATAATGGCGCACAAAGCTTAGGTTCATTTGGACAAGTGGATAGCAGTGCTCTGAGTAATCCATCAACGAGTGCATCGAACAACGTACCAGCAAATCAGCAGAAAAATGACGAGCAACCGTCCGACAACAATGCCAATCGTCAACAAGCACGTCGTAGCTCAGACAGCGACACCGATGATGATAGCAGTAATGAAGATAGAAGAAGACGTAAGCCACGTAAATCTAGATCTTCTAAACCTCGCCAAAGAAAAGATCAGGCAGAAGAGTCAAGCAATGAAGTAAGCGGCGATACCGAGAACAACACCTCAAATAATGCGGCAAATAACGCTGATGACAAGCAGGCTGACAATCAAAACAAACGTCAGCAGGATACCAGACGCACGAATGAGCGCAACCGCAACAATCGTCAAGACAATAACCAGCAAAACAGCAGTCGTCAAGACAGTAGCCACAATGCAAACGAGCGAAATGATGATGCTGATAAAGACAGTAATACGGCAGATGAGCAAACTCGTGCGAAGCGTAAATCGCATAGTCAACGCGGTTCACGTGGCAAGCTAGAGCGCGGCGAGACACTAACAGCTGAAAACATTAAGCAACCCGATCAGCAAGCGACGACAGGTGCGAACGGCCGAAAAAATCACTCTAACACGCGTCGAAATCAAGATCCTAATGAAGTCGTGCTACAGGTCAATGAAGCAGCCGTTGAGCTGAAATCACCAGAAGTCGTGCACTTGTCTCTAGATAACAGTAAGTCTACACAGACAAAGTCTCAATCTACTGAAAAACAAAAGTCAGTAAATGATGTTAATAAAGAAAGCAGTAAAAAAGAAGCTAATACACAGCAAAGTGATAATCAGCAGAGCAATGACAAAAAAATTGCTCCTGAAACAGCTGCTGTGAAGGGTAACGACGAAGGCACTGTAGCAATTCATGATGTTAATGTTGATGATGTTAACGTTAGCACCACTGAGGACAAGGGACAAAATAATGCCCCGAAAACAGACAGTAATGCTACTGACAAAAAACCTGCCGTAGATGAGCAACCAACATCTAACAGCGTTACCAAAGACCAAACTGACCATTCAAAATCTGTGGATACTGACGTGGACAGCGTAGCAATAACGCCAAAGCAGCCAGAATCAGAATCGACAGAAAAAGCGAATAGTGACACTGTTGACGCTATCGACAGTGACGCCGATGTTAGCAATGCTAATGACAGTCATAGCGCAAATGATAAGAAAAACTCAGCACTGGCACTAACGCACGAAGCATTATTTGCCAAGCGCTACGTGACTGCTGAGAAGTTTGGTCAGGCTAGTAATGATCCACGTGTGGTTCGTAGTCAGCAAGTGCAAGCAACTCAACAACCACCAGTAGCTGAGCCTGCAGTAGTAAGCCCATCGACTATTCGTGGCACCGTTGGTGATTTTGTTCGTAAAGCATTAACAGATGCAGAAAGTCGTTTGAAAAATGACGGTGTCATCAGTTGTTTTATTGCTGCTATCGATGCACATACGCAGCAAGCAAAATCAGCTAACAAATCAGCCAACATTGAAACGAGCGTCACACCGACTGCTGATACTAACGTTGAGGCCAGCAATTTCGACTTTAGCAACTATGGCTATCAGCCATTGGCGGCAGATTACCTGACGCGCTTTGAAACGATGACACAAGCGGTCAGTCAGTTTGCGGCAACGCAAGGTAAAACAGACGTCGAACCACGCGCCATTGGTAAGCGTGCTGGCAACGATCCACGTGGTCAACATCCTAGTTATCAGGAGCCCGCAGTGTTGAGTCTACCGACCGAACAGACGACTGATACTGAGCAAGCGGTTATTGAACATGATGATAACAATGTGGATGCTCATGATGTTGAGGCAAATGCTCTAGCCAACCAAGCTCAGGCTGATAATATCAGTGCTGACAGCGAACAATTACTAGAAGCAGATCAAGCCCTAGTAGAAGCAACTAACGAGCCGTCGAATGAAGGCACTGTTATAGCTGAGCATGTAGCAGCTGAAAAGATTGACGGGGCACATGACGATAGCGAAGCTGCTGACATTCAAGAGGCTAATACTCAAGAGGCTGACGTTGAAAAAACTAAGCCAGCAGATGAGCCTAAGGTAGAGCAACTTATCAATACCAAAGAAGCGTGCAAAGACGACAGTCAGGCTGCTAAGTCAAAAACCACGATTGCCAGTTATAAAAACATGATTGAGAATGTGGCTGAACAACTGCTGCCGCAAACTGGTATGTTTAATTTGACCACACCAAAAGTACCAAAGGCACGTAGCCGTAAGCCTAAAACGGAGCATAAAAAGCCCACGCAAGCTGAAAAGCTAGAAGCTGATGACTCAGATAGCGAAAGCTAATCGTATAACGCCCAACGCAAAAGCCCCAAAGTTGTCAGCAACTTTGGGGCTTTTTTACGAAATAAAATGACAAAAAATATAAAGCTAGAGCACATGTAACCGACTTAGTGTGCAGATGACGCTGTGTCGTCCTTTCCACGAATTTTACTAATAACTGTGAAGATAGCCACAACCGCAGCGCCAATGATAAAACCAATGACGCCGTTTAATACCGTTGTCGTTAAGCTTTCAAAGATACCCGTTAAATCAGCGATATCCTCTACTCCATGATGTAAAAAGCCGATACCGTGTACTAAGATACCACCGCCTACTAAAAACATTGCCAACGTGCCAGCGATAGATAGAAACTTCATCAGTTTGGGTGCCGCTGCAAACATTAACTTGCCCAATTTTTGCTTGAACGCCCCTTCTTGTTCCATTAAATGCAGACCTGCATCGTCTATCTTCACGATACCAGCAACCAAGCCATAAATACCAATCGTAATACCGATGGCTAAAATAGACAGCACCAAGCTTCGTTCTAACAAAGTGGCGCTTGCCGTTGATCCCAAGGCAATTACGATAATCTCAGCTGACAGAATAAAATCCGTACGTACTGCACCTTTGATCTTTTCCTTTTCAAAAGCGACCAAATCTATAGTCTCATCAGCATTGGCTTGCCGACGAGCATTTTGCTCCTCATCATGCGGCAAAGCATGTGGCCAAAATCGATGAATGACTTTTTCAGCGCCTTCATAAACCAAAAACAAACCACCACACATTAGTAAAAAAGTGACCAGCGGTGGATAAACAGCACTAATCAAGAGTGCCGCTGGTACTAGAATAAGTTTATTAATAAATGAGCCTTTGGCGACCGCCCAGACCACTGGTAGCTCACGATTGGCTTTGACACCCGTGACCTGTTCTGCGTTGAGCGCCAAATCATCGCCCAATACACCAGCGGTTTTTTTAGCAGCGACTTTGGTCATGACGGAAACATCATCCAATATCACACTGATATCATCAAGTAGGGTTAATAAACTGGCACCTGCCATGTGTGCTCCTTAGCAAAAATTTATTGAAATAAAGGGTTAAAAATAACTGATACCAATAGTTTTATAGGAATTTTTATAAAAACACTGTTATTAGCCGTAGACTACAAGGGCAAGCGTCGATATTAAATAGTACAAATGTATCTTATTTTTTTGAATTGACGTTTATGCCTACTACTATTATTGCTACCCTCACCTCCCTATATCACCTCATAGCCTGTGGCTGTTATTTGCTATAAATATGTTAATATAGGCGACATGATTACTTACCTTTTATAATTATTAAATTGTAAAAAAACCTTTTAATTTTAAACCTTTAAGACAATATCGATACGTATTGCTTTATATAGAAATTTAGTATCATTTTTCTTAAAACGACTTCACGATTAGGCACGATGCCTACAGGACACCTATATATGTCATCCCCGATTGCAAAAAACACCTTTGCTCAAAACCGCTTTTCTCGAAATAATTTATCTCGCTTTATGATGAGTGCACTGCTTGTTGTGGTTGCTGCGGGCTGCTCAAACAATGCAGCAGATGCGACCAGCAACACCAGTATCGTCAATAATACCGATGCTAAAACCAGTACAAGTAAGGCATCCGCTGATAGCGATGCTGCCGTGGTAAAGGCGTTGCAGGCGAATTTGAATACGTCCGGTATTGAAGAAAATATCATTTCAGCCGTACCAACAGATATGGATGGTATTTATTGGGTTACAGCGGAAGGACTGCCTTCTTTCTTTACTGATAAGTCTGGCAAACACATTATCCAAGGTCAGATTATTGCTGTTGGCGAGGCTGCGCCTATCGATATCAGTGCGGCATTGGTTGCTAGTACCGCACAAGAAGCCCTAAAAGCCGTCGATAAAAAAGACATGGTGATTTATCCAGCCATAGGCGAAACGAAGTCAGTGGTCTATGCCTTTACCGATGCAGACTGTGGTTATTGTCGTAAATTGCATGAAGAGATGGATGATATCAATGCACGTGGTATCGAGGTACGTTATTTGGCATGGCCGCGCAGTCAGGAATCAGTGCCAAAAATGGAAGCCATTTGGTGTAGTCAAGATCGTAAGGCGGCCATGAATCAAGGAAAAATGGGCGCTGATGTACAAGCGCCTAGCTGTGCCAGCCCTGTACAAGAACACATGGCACTGGGTGCAAAACTTGGTGTGCGTGGTACTCCCGCTATCTTTACAGAATCTGGTCAGCAAGTAGGCGGCTATCTACCTGCGGCGGAGTTGGCTCAAGCTATCGGTGCTAGCTAAAATCTGTTATTGTTTCAGGTATTTGTGATATCTATGACGATGGCGACATTGTGTAGACGTCACAACTGCTTGTCGGTATGATACGATAAAGCGCTATGAAAAATCAGCAGCATACTTTTTATTTGAGTATTTTTTATTCAACTATAATGAGAAATCGATAAAGCTGCGACTGTCAAAATGCACGCAAATACTACAGCTAGTAGCGCATGTGCATTTGACTCTGTGACAGCGTTATTATTGGTTCATTATATTTAACCTCTTGAGGATACTGTGAGTAATTCCATCAAACTAGCGATACTTGGTCTGGGCACCGTCGGAACGGGCGTGATCAATCTAATCAATGACAACTTAAATGAGCTAAAACGCCGTAGCGGACGCGACATTATCATTACCGAAGTTGGTACGCGCCGTCATCGTGATGATATTGATCCCAATATTATGCAAAACAGTGACTTGATGGCAACTGCTGCAAGCGACAATGTCGATATCGTCGTCGAGGTGATTGGCGGTACGACCCTTGCCAAAGACGTAATTATGCACGCCATTAAAAACGGTAAGCATGTGGTGACTGCAAATAAGGCGCTATTGGCAGAACATGGCAACGAAATCTTTGCCTTTGCTGAAGAGCATAACGTCCATGTCGCTTATGAAGCAGCAGTCGCAGGCGGTATCCCCATTATTAAAGTCATGCGCGAAGCGCTCGCTGCCAATAAAATCGATTGGCTAGCAGGTATCATCAACGGTACTGGCAACTTTATTATGACTGAAATGCGTGATAAAGGTCGCCCGTTTGCAGACGTGTTGAGCGAAGCACAAGAATTGGGTTATGCAGAAGCAGATCCGACTTTTGATGTCGAAGGTATTGATGCGGCTCATAAACTGGCATTACTCGCCTCTATCGCCTTTGGTATTCCGCTGCAATTTGATAAGGTCTACTGTGAAGGCATCACTGGTATCACCTTACAAGACGTCAACTATGCGGAAGAGCTTGGCTACCGTATCAAGCATTTGGGCTTTGCCGTACGCCGTGATGGTCAAGGTAATGATGAGACTTCTGGTATTGAACTACGCGTACACCCAACGCTTATTCCGCAGGATGCGTTACTCGCCAACGTCAATGGCGTAAAAAATGCGGTGTTGGTCAACTCTCATCCGCTTGGACAGACGTTATATTGCGGTGATGGTGCTGGCGCTGGCGCAACCGCTTCTGCGGTGATGGCCGATGTGATGGATTTGGTGCGTGTTCTAGGTAGCAAAGACAGTAGCGATGAAAGCAACAGTAATCAAAACAACCACAGTCACCATGTGCCGCATTTAGCATTTATCCCTGAGCAGCTATCAGACACGCCCATATTGCGCGCTGAGCAGATGATTACCGGTTATTATCTGCGCGTACATGCTTATGACAGCCCTGGTGTGTTGGCAGATATTACTCGCATTCTAAGCGATGCTGGTATCAATATCGATGCCATTTTACAAAAACCTGCGCACAAAGTTGGTCAAGTTCCAGTTATTATCTTGACGCTGCCCGTGGTCGAAAGTCAGATGAATCTAGCCATCGAAAAAATTGAAAAATTAGAGACCATTACTGATAAAGTAGTACGCATTCGCTTAGATGAGCTAGCATAAAGCCTGCAGTTATTGAGCCTAAAAGATGCTATCTAGTCCGCGTTTGGTTTTAATTAAAACAAACTCATTTAAAATACGTAAAAAGGAATAATAACGATGTCAAATGATGCAATTGTAATTTTAAACGGCGCACGTACCCCAATGGGCGGCTTCCAAGGCGCACTAAAAGATATGAGCGCAACGGAACTTGGTGGCGCTGCTATTAAAGCCGCTGTCGAACGCTCAGGTGTGGTAGTCGATAGTATTGACGAGGTCATTATGGGCTGTATCTTAACCGCAGGCTTGGGTCAAGGTCCTGCCCGTCAAGCGATGCGTAATGCGGGTTTATCTGATGCAACTGGCGCTGTCACTATTAACAAGCTTTGTGGTTCAGGACTAAAAGCAGTCATGCAAGCACATGACGGCATCAAAGCAGGTAGTTTCAATGTAGCAGTCGCTGGTGGCATGGAATCAATGACCAATGCGCCATATATTATGCCAGGGTCACGTGGCGGCTACCGTATGGGACATAAAGAAGTCAAAGACCATATGTTCCTAGACGGTTTAGAAGATGCTGAAACTGGCAAACTGATGGGTATGTTCGCACAGGAAATGGCTGATGAAAAAGGCTATACCCGTGAGCAAATGGATGCGTTTGCTATCGAATCGCTAAATCGTGCGCTCACTGCTATCAAAGACGACCACTTCAAAGATGAAATCACGCCAGTGACTTTTAAAACCCGTAAAGGCGAGCAAACCGTCGATACCGATGAGCAACCAGCGCTTGCTAATGCTGAGCGTATCCCTACTCTACGTCCAGCCTTCGCCAAAGATGGCACCATCACGGCAGCAAATGCCAGCTCAATCTCAGACGGTGCGGCAGCGGTTGTGGTCATGAAAGAATCGCAAGCGAAAGCTGAAGGTTTGGACTATCAAGCGCGTATCGTTGCAACCGCATCAAACTCTCGTCATCCAAGCGAATTTACCATTGCTCCGATTGGTGCAATTGAAAAAGTATTGGCTAGTGCTGGTTGGTCAGTCGCTGATGTTGACTTATGGGAAATTAACGAAGCGTTTGCAATGGTAACTATGGCGGCTATGGACGAGCTAAAAATCGACCATGCCAAAGTAAACGTCGAAGGCGGCGCTTGTGCACTCGGTCATCCAGTAGGCTGTTCAGGTGCTCGTATCTTGATCACGCTTATCAACTCTCTCAAGCGTACTGGCGGCAAAAAAGGCGTTGCGACACTTTGTATTGGTGGCGGTGAAGCCGTGGCTGTGGCTATTGAACTTGCTTAACACTCAAGTAGATCAATTAATCGATTGATATGTTAAATTAGCTTCTATCATTATCGTTTATTACAAAATTTTCAACATATCAGGAACCGCATCGCTATTTGCTATGCGGTTTTTCTGTGTCTATGACTCTTAAATAAGCTAGAAATATTGCTCTGTGTAAAGACACGTTAATCTTTGACCCCAGCTATGTTATGCCACTTACAGCCTATTACACGCAATTACTTCAAGCGCACACTTTGCTACCTTGCTCATATATCTCATCGAAAATCATGATGTTAAGATTCTTACAAGTCGATGTAGAGGCTACTCACATGGCTTGCTACACACTTTATTATAAAAATATTTTTACTAGAAATTTAACTTTTCCAAAACAACGATTGTTTTTAAAATAATTAATAATGATTAACTCATAAAAAAGGAAGACAACAATGAGCCAACTAATCCGTTTAAAAGATATCCAAGCTACTCATAAAGATTTAATCGGTGATGATTATTATGACCCAACAGGTAAAACTGCCTATGGTGTCAATGAAGAAAAAATCGGTAAAATTGAAGGTGCATTAGTAGAAGATACCACTGGTCGCATTCGTTATTTGATCGTTGATGCTGGTGGCTGGTTCAGCTCAAAAGAAGTATTGGTACCAGCAGGTTTGGCACGTATCGTTGGTGATGATGTGTTTTTTGACAGCTTGACCAAGTCTCAAGTCGATGCCATGGAAGTATATGACCATGATTATCAGTATAGCTATAAAGATCAGTATCAAAAGGATCGTCAAGCATTTGTTGCTGATACTGTTCCAGTTGCAGAGCGTATGGAGATTGCAGACCATGCCTATGACGCACCAAACACACTAGAGCTACTAGAAGAGCGCTTGACCGTCAATAAAGATCGTATCGTAGCAGGTTTGGTTAAAGTTGGTAAGCATATAGTGACCGAAGAGCGCAATGTCGATGTTGAGCTAGAAGAAGAGCATGCTAATATTCAGCGTACTAACGTAGATCGTCCAACAGATCGCCGTATCGGTGACATTGATGGTAATCAAACCATTGAGGTTGAACTAGAGGCTGAACGTGCCCGCGTTGGTAAAGACACTTATGTATCTGAAGAAGTGAACGTCGGTAAAACCACTGAACGTCATACTGAAACTATCGTTGAGACTATCCAACGTGAAGAACTAGATATCGATCGCGATGGCAACGTAGTAGACCGCGAAGGCAACATAATCGACCGTGATGGTATTACTGCAGAAGACGTACGCCGCGCTCGTGGTATGTAATACGCTAAACCGTCATACTGTTTGGCTGTCATTAAAAAATAAGATCGCCGAGCAATATATGACCGTAATAAGCAGCTAAGTATTTTTACTTAGTGAATTAAGACCAGAGCATGCCTCTGGTCTTTTTTTGCTTATTATACTCAAAAATTCTTAATGACATCTGATAATGCTAACCTTGCAAAATCTGCAAAAACGACTTTTAAATATTGTATAACGATTATTTCTTAAAGATAAGGACATTATGATGACTACCAATCACGACGACAGCATCCAAAACGATAGCTTTCTACAAGAGGGTTTACATAACAAGCAAGTGATACCAAACGCTATAACTGCCCCAATTGATACTCATAATGGCACAGTAGCTAATGGCATAAGCAGTAACAACATAGATAAGAGCAATCATAATGTTGGACACTTGGAGCTATTAGAAGAGCGTCCTGTCATCAACAAAGAGCGTTTAGATGTTGGTAAAGTAACGGTGACCAAGCACGCTCGTACTAAGACCATTGACGTGCCTATTGAGTTGGTAGAAGAATATATTACTATTCGCACTGAATACCACGATGCGAAAAGTCAGGACTTATTGTCAGGCAATTATGATGAAAAGGATATATTGCGCCATGTCGAGCCATCGTTAGATAGAAAGGCGGTCGTTACCGTGAATGGCAAACAGATTGAAATTGGTGATGAGCCGATTGAAATTGTCCTATCACGTCAAGTGGCTACCGTTACTAAAGACACTTATGCTATCCAAGAAATCGATATCAATAAAACCACTCATACCCATACAGATAGTATCCAAGTAGTGCTTAAGCATGAAGAATTAGATGTGAAGGAAGAAGGATTTTTGGCACATGAGTCTAGCACCAATCCTCATAAATAATTTTGCTGACTCATTAAAACCAGATATAAAAAAAGCAACGTTATCGTTGCTTTTTTCTTGATTGCTTACTTATTATGAGGTTTTTTTACATTCATAAGTGCTGACATTCGCCGCATCTGTACCTGCTGTACGCATCACACCCGTCTCACGCGCTTCATGTGCTACACGCCACTGGGTAAAGCCCTGACTGCCATCAATAGCGGTTGCTACTTCAAACACTTCTGGATTACTGGCATCATTGGTTTTATTTAATGTCACCGTACCCGTATCAGTCGCGATGACTACTTGTTTGGCATCGTCTTTATAAGTTGCATTAACTTTTAGCTCAGGTGAGCACAGATAGGCTATTTGACTGACGCCACTATTGACGGAAACTACGGTATCATCCTGTACTTCACTAAGCGATGCATCCGCTGTATCGACAACCACCTCATTAGGCTCAGCAGGTTCAGCGGACATCGGTACCGTTTCTTCGCTATGAGCACCATCATCTATACCCGCTTCTGTCTCTGACTGTTGTTGACAAGCACTAAGCGTCAGAACGCCAGCAAGTAAGCCAGTCAGCGCCACAGAAGTACGCAATTTTTTTAATAATTCTATAGTCATAACACTTTCCCCAATGAATATGTTAAACACTATAACGTGTCCATAAATTCACGCCTATGTTGAATTTGTAAGTAATCAATACGAAATATAGCCAACACGTTTGTGAAGAGTCAACTTTACTATCTACAAATAATATAGTCGATTCAAGATGATTTAGAGACAAAGAATATGAGCAAATACAGAAAAGCCCTTATCTAAAGTAGATAAGGGCTTTTGAGACTAACGAATATTAAAGATATATAAGCAGCAATGCTTAGCTTTTTATTATCAATATTCGTTTATGAATGCTATATTTTACCATGACATTGCTTGTACTTAAGACCTGAACCACAAGGGCATGGGGCGTTACGACTGATATTCATACCAGCGTATGGGTCTGCCTCATTGGCATTATTACCACTACCCACAATAGCACCTGCGACCGCACTACCAGCAAGATTACGATTTTGCGCGGCGGCTTTTTCAGCTCCGCTATCCATATTATCAATATCACTATGCTCGAACTGCATTTGCATATGAGCAGCATTCTCACGCTGCTGTATTTCCAGCGCTTCTAGCTCTTCTTTAGTCGGAATATGGACACGTGATAAATCTTGAACGGTCTCAGATTTAATTGCGCCAAGCATCATTTGGAACAGCTCAAATGATTCACGCTTATATTCTTGCTCAGGGTTTTTCTGTGCATAACCACGCAGATGAATGCCTTTACGCAGCTGATCCATTTGGGTCAAATGTTCTTTCCAATGCTTGTCTAAGCTCTGTAGCATAAAGTGACGCTCAAGCTGAGCAGCATCTTTTTCGCCCATCTGCTCACGGCGGCTATGATAGCGATCGATAGCCGTTTGGATGATTTTGGCACGCAACCCTTCTTCATCTAAGCGGCGATCTTCATCGAGCCAATCATTGATCGGCATCGCAATCTTAAATTCATTTTCAAGCTCGTCTTCTAAGCCATCAATATTCCATTGGTCATCGATAGAACCTGGTGGAATAAACTGGTTAATCATGGCGTTATAGACTTCTTCGTGCATAATCTCGATGGCTTCAAGCAAGTCCATCTCTGCTAGCAAGTCATCACGCTGACCATAGATCACTTTACGCTGCTCATTGGCGACGTCATCATATTTCAACAGATTTTTACGCGCATCAAAATCGCGGCTTTCTACTTTACCTTGGGCATTTTCAATCGATTTTGAGACCATCTTATGCTCAATGGCTTCATCTTCTTTAAGACCCATGGCACGCATCATATTTACGACGCGGTCACCAGCAAAGATACGCATCAAGTCATCTTCGAGCGATAAAAAGAAACGCGACATCCCAGGATCGCCCTGACGACCGGCGCGACCACGTAACTGGTTATCGATACGACGTGATTCATGGCGCTCAGAACCAATGATATGCAAACCGCCAGCCGCAACCACTTGGTCATGCTTAACTTGCCATTCTGCTTTTAGGCGCGCCATTTCTTCAGGGCTGACCGAATCGATATCTTCAATAAACGATTGCCAGTTACCACCAAGGATAATATCGGTACCACGACCAGCCATGTTGGTCGCGATCGTCACAGCCTTTGGACTACCTGCCTGCGCGATGATTTCGGCTTCACGTTCGTGTTGTTTGGCGTTTAGGACATTATGCTTGACGCCTTCTTGATCGAGCAAGTAAGACAACTCTTCACTGGCTTCAATCGTCGCCGTACCAACCAAAACTGGGGCACCTTTGGCTTGAATCTCTTTGATTTCGCGAATGATACCTTTGTATTTTCCTAATTTGGTTAAGAAAATCTGGTCATCCATATCGATACGAGCAATCGGCTCGTGCGTTGGAATCACGATGACATCTAAGTCATAAGTTGATTTAAATTCTGCTGCCTCGGTATCAGCGGTACCCGTCATGCCTGATAATTTTTCATACAAACGGAAGTAGTTCTGGAACGTCGTGGTCGCAAGCGTTTGGTTTTCTGCTTGAATTTCGACGTTTTCTTTGGCTTCTACCGCTTGATGCAGACCTTCTGACCAACGGCGACCTGGCATGGTACGACCCGTGTTTTCATCAACGATAACCACTTCACCATCATCGACGATATAGTGGACGTTTTTAACAAATACATGATGGGCGCGAATGGCAGCTTGTACGTGAGCCAATAATGGCAAACGGCTTGGGCTGTATAAACTTTCATTTTCACCCAACTCACCGACTTCGATTAAGAAGCGCTCAATTTTTTCATAGCCTTTTTCACTGATTTCGATTTGACGATTTTTTTCATCAATCCAAAAATCTTCTTCTTCATTATTCTTATTGGCTTCTTCATCTTTTGAGCGAATCAGCACAGGGATAATGGTATTAATCAGCGCGTACATACGTGAAGAATCTTCGGCTTGACCTGAGATAATCAGCGGCGTACGAGCCTCATCGATTAAAATAGAGTCAATTTCATCGATAATACAGAAGTTTAATGGACGCTGCTTTTTCTCTTTTAAACTAAAGACCATATTATCGCGCAGATAATCAAAGCCGTATTCGTTATTGGTACCGTAAGTAATATCCGCTTGATAAGCGTCGATTTTTTCTTGCGGCGGCTGCTGCGAATAAATGACACCGACGGTCATGCCCAAAAAGCCAAATAATGGACGGTTCAATTCAGCATCACGTGCCGCTAAATAATCGTTGACCGTAACCAGATGGACACCTTTACCACTGATAGCATTGAGGTACATCGCCAAAGTACCCATTAGGGTTTTACCTTCGCCCGTTTTCATCTCAGCGATTTTGCCTTCGTGCAAGGTGATACCACCGATCAGCTGCACATCATAATGACGCATACCATTGACGCGTAATGACGCTTCACGGCAGACGGCAAACGCTTCTGGTAGTAGTGCATCTAAGCTTTCACCTTGTTGGTGTCGTGCTTTAAACTCTTCAGTTTTTTGTTGTAATTGCTCATCAGACAGGGCTTGTACCGCAGCCTCTTGTGCGTTGATTTTGCTGACCACTTTGCGCATGCGCTTTAATTCGCGGTCATTTTTAGTGCCAACCACACTGCCTATAATCTTTGATAACATAATTTTTTGACCTATGGAAATATTCGATAATTAGTGCGCATTAGCCAAAGCTTCGCCCGCTGCCGCCTTGTCATTACAGTCATCACCTGACTAAGTACCTTTTGTTAACAAAGCACCTCTTAACAAAGCACTGATTAATAAGGTACTGCCCAATGAAGTGTCGCCTAATGAAGTATCGCCCAATTAAGTGTGACGTCATTATATATGGTTATGACGCCGATGGATACAAGGGCAGCGAGTAGATATTTGCCGACGTAAAAGCGCGGCAGGACGTGCTAAAATAGTAATTACACTTTCACACTTCTTAGTTTTTCGACTGCTAAATTTGCGCGCTATGATGACCCTTTAATAAAGCTATTTTGGTAAAAATCAACTAGAATTCTACAAATCAACCACTCATAAGCGAGTGTTTTTCTCATCTATTTTTTACACTGATCTGTATATATCGTCGTATATTTAACGCCAGCTGACTATAAACCCATTTAAGCATTATAAGAGACTCTGCATGACCGCTAAGCCATCCGCTCAAAACCTTAACGCCGCCAAACCTACTCCGTCAAAGTACGCAATATCAAAACAACAGACTGCGACACCTTTGACCTCTGATCAGTTGATGGTAGGAGATGCCGTTTATCACTTGGCAGATCATACGCCGATGATGGTGCAATATCTAACCATGAAAGCCAACTATCCACAAGCGTTACTGCTGTACCGCATGGGTGATTTTTATGAGTTATTTTTTGATGATGCTAAGCGCGCGGCACAAATATTAGACATCACCTTGACTCGCCGTGGCACGGATAAAGCAGGCAATACCATTGCCATGGCAGGTGTGCCTTTTCATGCGGCCGATAGCTACATGGCAAGGTTGATAGCTGCTGGGCAAACCGTCGTTGTGTGTGAGCAAATTGACGAATCAGCCACTGGCACTGACAATGCAAATAACCCGTCCAATGCTCCGACGATGGGCGATAAGCAGAAAAAAGATAAAAGCAAATCTGCTGCCGGCAGTATTATGCGCCGTGAAGTAGTTAAAACGCTGACCGCAGGGACGATTACTGATGATGCTTTAATTGCGCCCAATCATACGCCAACTGTGGTCGCCATTGATATCGAAATACCCAAATCGAACAGCAAACAACCTGTGCACGCTGCCATTAGCCAAATGGATTTAGCTGCTGGAACACTAACCACGCAAACGCTTAGCGCCAGCTCTAGTAACAGCCATGACGATATTGAAGAACTACAAACGCAAATGCTGACGGTGCTGGCACGCTTTGCGCCCAGTGAATGTATCGTTAGCGAAGCACTTAGTGAAAGTCTTCACGAAGATTGGATGCTGTGGCTACGTCAAAATCTCGACTGTCCGATTATCGAAGTGGCGGCCAATGACTTCCACCGTGTTCATGCCAGCGCAACCCTTTGCCAGCAGTTTGACGTGCAACGCCTCGACGGACTAGGAATCAATGACACACTTCTTGCCCAATCTAGCTGTGCAGCGCTCATACATTATGCGCGGCAAACTCAGCAGCGTCATGTGCCACAGCTCAATCAGCTGATCGTTGAGTACAGTGACGACTATTTAATTATCGATGCCAATAGTCAGCAAAATCTTGAGCTATTTACACCCGTTAGCAGCAATGGAACTTCATTAATATCTGTACTCAATCATTGTCAAACACCGATGGGTCGACGCTTACTCGTGCAGCAAATGAAACGCCCACTGCGTCAGCATGCGCGTATCAATTTGCGCTTAGATGCGATAACCAGTTTGTTAAATACTGATAAACAGTCTGAGCAAAGCTCGGGAAATATCTCATTAGTTACCAGATTGCGCGAAACCTTAAACGCTATCGGTGATATGGAACGTATTAGTAGCCGTATTGGGCTAATGAGTGCTAAGCCGCGTGACCTGCGTAAACTTGCTGAGGGTATTGCTAGTAGCGCCCAGCTTACGACGCTACTGACAAATTTAGGTATTTGCCATGAGCAAGCAGGACTGTTGCCGATGCTAATGCAGCAATTGCCTGCGCAGTTACCTGCCATACAGTCCGTCGCTGAGCTGATTGAGCGAGCCATTATCGCAGAACCGCCTGCGCATATCCGTGATGGTGGCATGCTCGCCGCAGGTTTTGATGCTGAGTTTGATCGCCTGACTCATTTACATGACAATATTCAAGTGACTTTGGATGAAATGGTCGAGCGCGCACGTCAAGAGAGCCAATTACCCAGTCTAAAAGTGGGTTTTAATAAGGTCAGTGGTTTTTATTTTGAACTGCCTAAAATGCAGGCAAAGAATGCACCAGCGCATTTTATCCGGCGGCAAACGCTGAAGAGCAGCGAGCGCTTTATCACTGATGAGCTAAAAACAGTCGAGACAGAATATCTAAGCGCCCAGTCATTAGCATTAACCCGTGAAAAGCAGCTGTATCACGAACTCTTAACTGAACTCAGCAACCATTTAGCCGAACTGCAACAACTAAGCGCTGCTATCGCCCAAATAGATGTGCTCAGTAATTGGGCACAGCTTGCAACTATTTATAACTGGCAGCGCCCAGTCATGAATAATAATTCAGAGAATACAGATAGCTCCAATACTGGCAGTCAAACCAGTATCGATATTAAAGCAGGTCGTCATGTCGTTGTCGAAGCCGCGCTAAATCCTGTTCGTAACCACAACAATACTCCTGCCAAGCATAGCAGCCATTTTGTCGCTAATGATTGTGCATTAGGCAGTGATGAAAACCCTGAAAGACTGTTGATGATTACTGGTCCTAATATGGGTGGTAAATCAACCTATATGCGCCAAACGGCATTGATTGTCCTGCTCGCTCATTGCGGCAGCTTTGTGCCAGCAGCGCGTGCACATATTGGTGATATCGACCGTATCTTTACCCGTATTGGCTCAGCCGATGATTTGGCGGGCGGTAAATCCACCTTTATGGTTGAGATGATTGAAACGGCTAATATTCTCAATCAAGCAACCAATAAATCGTTGGTGCTGATGGATGAAGTCGGACGCGGCACAGCGACCACTGACGGTTTGGCCATTGCTCATGCTTGCGTCAATCGATTGCTAGAGATTGGCTGCCTGACATTATTTGCCACTCACTATTTTGAGCTGACAAAATTGGCGGAAAACTATAAAGAAAGCAGTGGAAGCAATGACAAACTTATCCGCAACGTCCATGTCGCTGCCAGTGAAATCGACGGTCAACTATTACTACTGCATCAAATCAAAGATGGTGCAGCAAGCTCTAGTTTTGGTCTGCATGTGGCAAAAATGGCAGGGATTCCTACCCAAGTACTGGATGATGCCAAGCGCTACTTAGCAAATAACTTAAAATTAGACCCTAGCAGGGTAGAAAACGTGAGAACCGTTGATGACAAAAATGAATTAGCTAAGTCAGTAAATGATAAATGCGATCATATGAATGGTCATGAAATAGAGAAAGCGGATATAAAAACCACCAATCAATCTCAAATAATGGCTGATATTCCACAACAAAATCAGCTGTTTAGCTTACAGAATGAGCTAATTTCGATTGATCCTGATACCTTAACGCCAAAGCAAGCTCATGATTTACTCTATCATTTGAAGAAAATCATTAGTCATTAAAGGGAATTGTCAATTAGCCGTAAAGGCGTTAAAATGTGCCTTATTTTCCAACTATTCTATGTAGCCCTTATCGTTGATTCACTTTAAAAGAAAATTATGGCAACCAAGTGCAGATGTATCAATAATACTTCAAGCACGGTGAGCACAGTAACTCTTCTAAAAGGGATGAACTATATCAGCCAATCCAATAACAGGTAGACCTCACTATGACCTTTGTCGTTACAGATAACTGCATTCTTTGCAAATACACCGACTGTGTGGAAGTCTGTCCTGTAGACTGCTTTTATGAAGGCCCAAACTTCCTCGTCATCGATCCTGACGAGTGCATCGACTGCGCACTATGTGAGCCTGAATGCCCTGCCAATGCGATCTTCTCAGAAGATGAAGTACCAAAAGGGCAAGAGATGTTCACCCAGCTAAACGAAGAGCTGGCGCAAAAGTGGCCAAACATCACTGAGATGAAGGGACAATTGCCAGAAGCTGAGAAATGGGATGGCGTAGAAGGTAAGATTCAGTATTTAGAAAGATAGCTCAACACTAACGTTTAAATCGTAGACTGCGACTCACACTTACTAAAAGAAAAACCACCTCATAGGTGGTTTTTTTCTAAAAGCTTTACCGACATGCTTGCGGTAAATAATTATTTTTGATCTCTGTGCTCGCATGACATTGCCACTTATCATTAGTAAGATAATCAAGGCTTAGCACCTGACTTTTTAGATAAGGTAAGTTTTGAGCTATGCTGAAGAAACCGTAGAAGTAAACTTAGTAAACTAACGACTCGATGAGGAGTTTACCATGATCAAGAAAATAAGAACCTACAGTGACGAATTTAAAGCCGAAGCCGTCGAGAATATATCGCATAATAATGGTAATATTTTGGCTACTGCAAAGTAACTTGGCATCGCTATGCAAACGTTATCCAGCTGGAATAATAAAGCCAATTAAGGCAAGCTTGTCGGCACAGAATAATATGATCCTGAACTTATAGCAGCTCTTCAGGAAATAAAGCAGCTCAAGCGGCAGCTTAAAGTAGCTGAAGAGGAACGAGAGGTATTAAAAAAGGCCGCGGCGTACTTTGCAAAGCACAGCTAGCAAGGTGCGCTTTTATAAAAACGAATCGGTACATCTTTATCGTAATAAGCATCTGCCGTGTATTAGCTGCTAAACCATCCAGCTACTACGACTGGATGAATCGGAAAATACATCGTAACCACTATGAGCTACTTGTCAAAGCGCCTCACACTGAAACTCTTGAGCGCTATGGCGTAGGTCGTCTGCAATCACATCTAAGTGAACGAGGGCATTATATCAGCTAATAATAACTAGAAACATTAAAGAAGAACATGGCATCAAATACCGTCGGCACGAGCGCTTTAAAATTACCACCAACTGCAAACATAATAAGCTGGTTTATCCAAAAGTGCTAGATCAGAAGTTTGATGCTAAGTGTCCCAATAAATTTTGGGTCAGTGACATCACTTATATTTGGACAAATGAAGGCTCGCTATACTTAGCAGAAGTTAAAGACTTATACACTAAAGAGCTAGTCGGCTATACCATCAACAAGCGCATGGCCGCTGATTTAGTATGCCGTGCACTCAATATGGCAATCAAGAATAAACGACCCAACCGACAGCTGATTGTGCATTCTGATAGAGGCAGTCAGTACTGTAGCCACGCATACCACAAGATCATCAAGCAGCATAAGTTGAAAGGCTCAATGTCTAGGCGTGGCAATTGCTTTGACAATGCGCCCATAGAAAGCTTCTGGAGCATATTAAAGAATGAGTTGGTGTATCACGAAGACTATAAAACAAGATTCGAAGCCATCAGTGATATCACTAAATATATCTAACTAGATTACAATCAGACTAGAATTCAAAAGGGTTTGGGCTATAAAACGCCAATACAGATGTGGTTTGACTTTTATCGTCAGGCTGCGTAAATAAAATCTCCCAAGTCGATGTCTACAGATTTGACAGCGATGTCTACAGATTTGACAGCATAGGTAATATTGAGAAAAAGTGGGCACAAGCAAAGTTTCTGCGCCAAGGCTGGATGGAGAATGATCTGTCTACACTGTTTCATGATATGGGCTGTATTTCTTTTATTGTGAACTGACTATAATTGCTTCGATAGTGCGCCAATAGAAAGATTTTGGGGTATATTGAAGAACAAATTAGTGTATCACCAAGATTATAGAATAAGGTTTGAAGCCATCAGCGATACCATTGGATATATCGAGTTGTATTACAACCAAACTAGGATTTAAAAGAGTTTAGGCTATAAATCGCCAAGACAGGTGTGGTTTGATATTTATCATCATGCTGCGTAACTAAAATCTCTCAAGTTTATTTATACGGATTTGACAGCAAGGGTCAGACGAAAGTGGTTTATCTTTTTATAAGTCGTCATTACCTGCGTCTGATAGCTGACTGTAGCTATGGCTGATGAGATACCGATAATCGCAACCACTATCATAACCTCAATTAAGGTAAAGCCTGCCTACTCTCTGTTTAATTGCTTCAGGTGACGACTTACGATAGCGTTATTGTCAATTTTTAAGACATAAACGATAGTGCATGGTACGTGCCAAATATTATAAGCTTAATACAGAAAGCTTTGTCAGATATCAAACTTGTTAAATAAAAGCTTGGGTAAGCTTTTAATGATTAGCATAATGATAAACCATTTTTTTGGTGTATATAAAGTAGTTTTATTATCATGAATTGCTCTAACAATATCTTTAGCAACCTTCTCTGGAGAAGCTAAATTTTTCTCTAAATTTTTTGTCATAGCTGTTTTCGTCGGCCCAGGTTTTATTAATGTAATTTTCACATCACTATTTATTAAAGTTAAACGATGTTGGAGGCCTTGCGTATAAGTATCAATTAATGCTTTTGATGCACCATATAAATAATTTGAGCTTCGTCCACGATCACCTGCGACTGAACCGATAATACCTAGCTTTCCATAGTCATTCATTAACATGTTCTGTATGATAGCTTCAGCAAACAGTACGGGCGAAATACCATTTATCTCTAATGATTGCTGATGCTCTATAATACTTGATTTGAAATTATTCTGTACAGGTAAACTCCCATGAGCAATAAGTGCAATATCAATGATAAAATCTTTCATAATCTCCTCAACAAAATGCTGTATTTCCTCAGCTTTTAAGAAGTTTATAATTTTTATATCAACACTAGTTTTAGGGTATCTAACTTGTATATCTTCAGAAACTCTTTTTAGTTTATTGTTGTCACGCCCTACAAGTATGAAATGACATGGCTGTTGACTAGACCAAACTCTCGCACAGCGCTCTGCTATAGTCGAAGTCCCTCCTATGATTAAAATATTTTGCTTTTTCAAAAATGATTACTCCCCTAGTAGACGTCTAGACATATCAGAGCTAATATTAGGATCTTTAAATTTTAAAATCTCTTTATATCTTGGATAACCTGCTTCAAATAGCTTTTTAGACATACACATATCTTTCGCTAAGTATAATCTTCCACCAGCTTCATAGACCAGCTGATCTAGCTCAGCAAATAATTCTAAGGTCGGCTTACCCTGATTAGGAAAATCTAGTGCAAGTGTCACGCCAGGTCGAGGAAAACTCAATAATCCTTTAGAAAAGTTACTACCAAATGTTTTAAGTACCGCTAAGAAGGAGCCTTGATTATACCTTTTTATCACTTTTAACATCTCTTGAACGGTATGTTTACTTGTATCGCGAGGAACAACACATTGATATTGATAAAAGCCGCGAGGACCGTACATTTTATTCCAATTATGAAGTTTGTCTAGTGGATAAAAAAAAGGCTCGTAATAAACTGTTTGATTCCCCTTTTTTAGCCGATGAATATGGAAATAAGAAAAGTTAAATAGTGGTAGACTTAATCTATTAACCAAAGATATTGGAGGTGTAAAAGGTAGAGTCTTATCTTTAATTTTAGGTATTGCCATATTTTTTGATTCAGACAAATTACCACGTACAAACAACCCTCTGACTGAAGACTCTGCCAAACAGTCAATCCAAGAAACAGTATATTCCCAATCTTTCTCAGAAGAGTCAGCCAAATAAAAAAAGTCATCTATATTGTAATATGCTATAGTTTCGCACTCAATCCATGGACATTTAATAGTACGTAACTGTATCTTTGCTTCTAAAATTAAGCCTGTCAACCCTATACCCCCTAATGTTGCATAAAACCATTCTGAGTTTTTTTTACTAGAGCATTCTATAATGTCACCATTAGTGCGTAATACTTTAATATATAGAACATGGTTACCAAATGTTCCATACTTATGATGGTTCTTGCCATGTATATCATTACTGATGGCACCCCCTACTGTTATCATCTGTGTACCTGGTGTTACGGGCAACATCCAACCTTTGGGTATTAACATTCGATGAATGTCTTTAAGCACAACACCAGATTCACAGTGTAATATTCCATACTTTTGATCAAATGATATGAAGTGATCCAAATCAGTTGTTTGCCATAAATTACCTTCAGTATTGAGAGATACATCACCATAGCTACGCCCCATACCATAAGCAATAGCTGGACAATAATTTTTAATTTTTTCTATAGCATGAATGGGTGTGTCAAATACAATTACATTATGATCTGCATCTGATAATCTTCCCCAAGATTGAATTTTACTCATAAACAAATCCTAATCCATAAACACATAATGCTGGTCTAATTTATATTTAATAATATATCCAATTATCAACCCTAACGCACCACCAAAATAGCGCATCTCTTTTGTGGCAAAAATATAATGAAAGATAAGTTCAACACCCCAAAATATAAGTGTAGTAAAAATCCCCATAATTGAATATAAAATAAATACCTTTGTACTTTGCTTTATGTTAGCTGTTTCGTACTTGAAAATGTATTTTTTATCTAAAAATATTTTATTAACAAACCTATTATCGTACCAAATAATATAGATAAATAAAGAGAAAAACGTCCACAGTCTAAGTAACTATATATATCTTGTGTTAAAATATTACCGATAGTAGCGAGAATTGCGAAGAAAGCATAGCGTATTGCAATACTTAATGAATCAACCATGATTTAACCTAAGATAAATTTAATAAATTTTTCACAAAGTGGAGGCATGTGTACTATTAACAGTCAACAAAGTGAGGATTATAAAATTTTAAACCTCATAAAGTTAGTGAGACCCAGGCATTGGATCAAAAATATATTTATTTTTGCTCCGTTATTATTCGCTGGTAAACTACTGAACATTAGTTCTATTTATCATGCAATAGTAGCATCAGCTGCATTTTGTGTTGCCGCATCGGCAGTATATGTATTAAACGATCTTAGTGACATAGAAAAAGACCGTAAACACCCTATTAAATTTCAGTCTCGACCATTGGCATCTGGTTTAGTCAAACCTAGAGAAGCTATCTTACTTTTAATATCACTTTATATAATATTATTTTTTTTTTGGTTGTATATTCCTTCCGTCATCTACGTTATATTAATTTATCTTCTCCTCAATTGGGCATATACATTTAAGCTAAAAAATGAACCTGTATTAGAAATATTTATTGTTGCCTTTGGCTTTGTGTTAAGAGTTTACACAGGTGCTCTTGCTATTTCTGTTCCTGTATCTAACTGGATGTTTATCACCACTTTGAGTATTTCACTTTATCTGGCCTCTATAAAAAGAAGGCAAGAAATCTTAATTAACCAATCTAATAGTAGGGCTGTTTTAGCTAAATATTCTATAGATCTAGTTAATCGTTTTGCAGAAATGTCTGCAATTATGGCGATAATATTCTATAGTCTGTATGTTATGGCTGTCCAGCCTGATTTAGTCATCAGCATACCTCTTGTTATATTTGGTTTGTTTCGTTATTGGTATATTGTCGATATGTTAGCATTAGGAGAGTCTCCAACAGATGCTCTTTTGCATGATATACAGCTTTTATTAACTATCTTATTATGGTCAATGTGCTGCTTTTGGATTATCTATAGTTAAGTCTTTATAGAATCGATACAGCCCATATCATGAAACAGTCTAGGCAGATTATTCTCCATCCACCCTTGGCGCAGAAACTTAGCCTGTGCCCATTTTTTCTCGATAGGGTTCAGATCAGTGCTATACGGCGGCAGCCAAAGAATACGATGACCATGCCTGTTCAGTAGTCTTTGAATACGCTTGCTCTTATGAAAGCGGGCATTATCCATAACGATCACGCATTTAGTCTTGAGACTTGGAATTAGCGTGAATTTGCACCAGTCATAAAATATATGGCTGTTGATATTTTGTTCAAAGTAATCAAGCGCAAACAGCATTTTTTTATAAAGAGCACAAATGACGTTTGTACGTTTTTTTGCTTGCCAGTTGTAGCTGTCGATACAGGGTTTTCCTATCGGTACATACCCATAAGGCCTTATAGTTTCAGCCTCAAAGCCGCTCTCATCCATATATACAATCGGATAGCGTTGCTGCATAAAAATATTAAGCTTACTCTGATACGCCGCTCTTTTTATCAGGCAGGCTTTTGGATGTCCTAAGGTCTTTTTTTTGACTAATACTGAGGCGCTTTAGAGCATTAAAGATTCCTGTCTTGCTACAGTTCAAGCGGCGGGCTCTTTCGTAGTTATAATCATCGGGATATCTTTTTACGTCTTCAATCAAGGCGTCATCAGGTATTTTAGTTGGTGCTTTATTTCTCTTTATTTTAAGGGCTAAATTCTGCTGCCAGCTGTGAATGGTGCTGGTACTAACTCCATAAAATATCGCAGCTTCTCGTATGGTCATGCCATCAGCGATGCTAGAAAGTACTTGTTTGCGATATAGTCAGTCTATAATAAAAGAGATACAGCCCATATTATGAAACAGTTTAAGTAGATTATTTTCCATCCATCCTTGTCGTAGAGACTTAGCTTGTGCCCACTTCTTTTCAATGGGATTTAAATCAGGACTGTAGGGTGGTAACCAAAGAATACGATGGCCATGCCTATTGAGTAGTTTTTGAATACGTTTGCTTTTATGAAAGCGGGCATTATCCATAATAATCACGCACTTTGTTTTAAGGCTTGGGATAAGCGTGAACTTGCACCAGTCGTAAAATACGCGACCATTAATGTTTGTCTCAAAGTAATCAAGCGCAAACAGCACCTTCTCATAGAGAGCACCAATGACGTTTGTTCGCTTTCTTGCTTGCCAGTTGTAGCGATCAATGCGGGGTTTGCCGATCGGTGAATAGCCATAAGGACGAATCGTTTCAGCCTCAAAACCACTTTCGTCCATATACACAATAGGATAGCCTTGCTGTTTGAAGCTATCAAGCTTAGCCTGATATTTCGCTCTTTTTATCAGACACGATTTTGGGTGTTCTAAGCTCTTTTTTTTGACTAATACCGAGGCGCTTTAGGGCAATCTCAATACCCGATTTGCTGCATCCTAGACGCTGTGCTCGCTCGTACATGTAATCGTCTGGATATTGAGCAACGTCTTTGAGAAGAGCTTCATTCGGTATTTTACTTGGTGGCTTATCCCTATTTTGCTTGATACTTGGGTTTTTTAGCCAACGCTGTAATGCGGTTTTGCTAATGTTATAGAAAGTACAAGCTTGACGAATACTCATGCCTTGTTCTTTAACACTTTTGATAACTTGCGCTCGAAAGTTTGCTGAATAGGTCATGTATTCTTCTACCGTATCACTTATTTTAAAAACATTGTATCTTATTTATAGAAGACTGACTATAGTCTATTGAATAAGTCATTGTTTATTTCATTAAATATGATTGTTAATAGAACTGTATCGTTTTTATTTGGATTAGACTATACTTAAGCTAAACTATTAATATTATTTTAGAGAGATTTTTGTGTCAGACTATAGTTATTTGCTAACACCATTTGTTGCTTGGTTGGTTTGTGGTATCACAAAATTCATCATCAATTGTATTATACAAAAAAGACTTGCTTTTGATCTTATTGGTTACGGGGGTATGCCGAGTAACCATAGTGCTATTGTCTCTAGTATTGTTAGTTTGGTCGGTTTTGATGTTGGTATAGATACTCCTTCTTTTGGTATAGCAGTGACGTTAGCTTTTATTGTTATCTTAGATGCAAGTAGCTTAAGGAAACAAATAGAAAAACAGGCAATATGTATCAATCAAATTAATAGTAGTATAAATCCTCAAAACCCATTGTTGAGACAACGGATTGGACACACAAAGCTTGAAATATTTTTTGGTATAGCCATCGGTAGTATGGTGGGTCTTGTTATTAGTATCATCTAGGTTTTATAAGGCGTTTATATATGCAAAACTTAGTTTCAGGTTTTTAATTAATGGAAAATTTCACTAGATATCTGCATAAAAAAATAAATAATGCTTGGTATTTTTATGCTCTATTTTTAAGCACTGTACTGTTAATATGGATAAGAGCAAATCCAAATTTATTTATCTTTGGCGAAAGCTATTTAATCAATTGGAGATATACACATTACTTATTTAGCTATGAGGGTGGTTTTGTCAAAAGAGGTTTGATAGGTGAGTTACTTTCTATTTTATCTATTGAACCTTACTACCCTACTATTAATTACATAGCTTATTTATCTGTTTTTATTTTAGTATTTTCTGTCTTTCTTATCTTAAGAAAAATATGGAGTACTAATAAAAATAATTATGGCTTTTTTCTTTTAATTTTATTTGTCATAACATCTCCTGCAACCTTGCAACATTTTTTTTACGATGTTGGGCGATTTGATATATATATCTATACTGGAGTGATTGCTCTACTATATATTTTAGACTCAGTAAGTATTATTGCTAAGTTTCTTGCTGTAAATCTCTTTTTGTCATTATTTATAATAATTCATGAAGCAGCGTTTTTTATAGTAGCACCCATGATATTCATGTACTGGCATTATAAAGACTCATCAAAGCAGTCTACAGCATTTCAAGTATTATCGTTTTTTATCATTTTTTCTCTAACGTATTTAGTGGCTACCAATGGTGATTACACAACGTTATCACTGCAAGCACATGTAAAAAAACTAATGAGTAATTATGGGGATAAGGTAGTAGAGAGCTCAGTAGCTGTCATACACAAATCCGACTTGAAGTATAATATTTTCATGACTTTTGAGAGAACTTTTACTTTAAAACGCTTACTACATCATCTTGTTTTTTTATTGTTTATGCTTCCATCAGCTTATCTTTTATTCGGTTTATATAAAAAAGTAAGTAAAAAAATCACATTAGAAGTTAAAATTTTACTATTATCAGGAGTGTCACCACTAGCGCTCTACCCTATAGGATACGATCATTTTCGATGGTGGTCATTAGTAATCACCAATATTACGCTTATCATTCTTTTTTTGTGTTTAAATGATAAGAATATATCCGCAGCCGTTTTTAAATATTTTGAGGATAAAGGAAAACTGGTAAATCTAATTATACTATTGGGTCTTATTCTAGGACCCTTAGGTTACACCAAAAGCTTTGAGTTTGCTGAGAGCTTTATCTAAACTATAGACTAGCATCATAAGCGCAAAAATTAGGCAAGTATAGAGCCTCTATATTACTACTACAGCCCCAAGAACCACTACTGGTGCGTAGCCAATGTACCTTTTTACCTGCCAAACGCGGATTCACTTGCGCCGATACAGTAGCGGTGATGCTACTAGATGATGTCAATGGATTGCTGATTTGCGCTACGCCGACTCCATTGGGGAGCACTACGCCTACCTGAGAGCCACCAATGATGAGATTAGATCCTGTGGCGTGTGGGTCACATTCCTCAGTACCCAAATTAATAGTCGTTCTACCCGTCTGCAAGCACTCCTCTACTGTCAGACGCAATTGCCCAATTTCATTAATCACTCTAGTCGCTTGAGTCTTGCCGATATATATCTGATATTGCGGGATGGCAATGGCGGCCAGTGTACCAATAATAGCAACCACTATCATCAGCTCAATTAAGGTAAAACCCGACTGGCGGCCAAAGTGACAATTTTTAGTTGATAGCATAGTAATAACCAAAGATAGAACAATAATTATAATGATGCACACCTCATGCCACATCTTCTTTTATACTCTAAAATGATTAAGGTGTTTTTGTTAGATACTCATATATCATTATCTTAACTTTATTAGTGCCTGCCTTACCATTATCTGGTGTGCCATTACTTAATAGCGCTACTACGCCGCCTTGCTCATCTATCGCGACTAATGACGATAACCCCAATAATCCTCCATCGCGGTAATGCACCATGGGCAAATTGGGCTGTGGCTGATACGGCAACATTGCATAGCCGTAACACTCAGCTATCTGCGTGGTATCACAAGCTGATTTTGGGTCTATCGACAATATATTGGGCGCGGTCTTGTCAGCCATGCTATGCACTTGTCGTGCTAACTCTATCGCATTACCTGACAGCCCCGCCGCTGATGCTAATCCATCATAATCAAAGGCAGTATAGATGTCAGCATGTCCTGTCAGCCCTGTCTCGACATAATTATAAGCTATCTCATCAGTCATTGGCTTATCAGATATAAACTCTAAGGTGCTATCAGAAAAATGATACTGCTGGGCGATACTGTCTGTATAAGGTTGATTGTTTAGGCGGCTGATCACTTCACCCAATAAGCAATAGCCCAAATTAGAATAGCTAGTCTGAGTATCAGGGTCAAAGCCTAAGGTAAGATTATTCAGCTCGTCAATATGATTGGGGCAAATATCCTTGCCAATGCCAAACATATCCTGACCAAATACACTATAGCGATCAAAGCCAGCGCGATGCGTTAATAACTGACCAATAGTAATATTATTCACACGCGCATCTTTTGGCACATCAATCTCAGATAAAACGCTTGATAACTTGGTATCTAATGTTAACTTATCGGCTTTAATTAAATCTAAAACAGCATCTGCCGTCCACAGCTTAGTGACACTAGCATAACGAAAGCGCATCTGAGCGGTGATGCTATCTGATAGTAGAGGATATTTACCAACATAGCCATTTTCACAATAATATAGTGTACCGTTTGGCTCGATATAGGCGATTTGGTTGGCAGGGGCGTTATTGTTACGAGTTTGGTATTGCAAGATATCGGCAAGCCATGCAGGGCTATTATCACTGCAACTGATATTACGGGCGGATAACTCGGCACGCACAGGGTAAGTTTTCAGCCATAATATATTACGGGCTTGGTTATTGGCATAAAAGTACCCAATAACAACCACCAACGATACTAACAAAATAAGGATTATTGCATCTTTAATCGTTAGAGCTTTAAACATCCGCTGTTCCTAGTAAGTCGATAATGACTGGTTGATAATCACTGCTAGTATATAAGTAAAATAGTTAGTTTACTTCAAACTCAAATGTCGGTACTTGCTCACTAATAAATACGGTTGAGCTTTCCTCAATAAATGGTGGCTCGTGGTCACCTACCACAATCACTCGTGTACCAGAAAAAGCAGGGCCTGCTATCATTTGAGATAACGTATAAAAAAACTGCTTTTGTAATTTAAGATTACGACAGTCGGCGGTATCAGCTGCTATATTATATTGGCGACAGTCAAATAAGTCCGTTTCCAAATCACGTGTATCATAAGTAGCATGCGTATTGAGCGTCAGCCAATATAAGAACAGCTTGTCATTAGTGGCGAACTTTTCAACAACTCTGCCAGCGATGTCAGTATCGCAATTGCCAGGAAACGAATAACAGCGAGACTCTGGTATATTCAGCCCTTGGTCCCGAAACAGCATTTCTTGAAAGCCGGTACGCGGATACCAGTACTGTCTATCATACATAAAACCAATCGCTCCGTGTACAGCAACGGTATTATAGCCCAAATCTTTATAACGATTGGGCAGACAGTCCTCAAAACCCTCAAGCTGGTTTTTTAGATTAAAATGTATAGGCGCTTTAGCACATAACTCTCTTAACTCTCCTGCAATAGTCGCACCAATAAAAGGTAGTGTGTTTTGTTCACTTCTACTCACCACGGGGCTGTCTAATATCGGTGACAGCACATCATTTTGCACAGCAGCATTGGCAGTCACACCCCAAGATTCGTTGACCACTAACAATACTTTGTCATGACTATTCGGATAATCAAACAACTCTATCGTAGAACTATTAATTTTTGTGGTCTGAAGAGCGTCGCCTGTCATAGTATAAGTTTGAATAAAACTACTGCTAATGTAGTCCATATTACTGATAAGTTGCGAGCCGACTATGTGGGTATTAATGGTCAAAAAGCTGCGGCGACTGTTATCCAAAAATACACACTATAAGCATAATAAAATATAATAATATTAAACAGCACTAATAAGGTTTTATTATAGTCTGCTTTATATATTTTGAGATACAGATAGATTTGGGCGATAATCAGGACAATGAGAGTAATACCATAAAGCTGATAGCTACTAGAGGATATAAACGCAAATCTGGATAAATAAACTAAATCACTAAGCCTAATAAACGGAAACAGCTGAGTAAATAATACTAAAAAGTCTGCTAGCGATATCATAATAAAAGCAATAACAAACAGTAGCCGCTGCCGACATGCCAATAGTAGTAGTGGTATAAAATAATCTATATTAATGATTAGTCTTTTAGCATCTATTAGATAAGCCAATAGACTCATGACTATATTGGGTAGCAACACAATCAGTAAGCCACCCAAAATTATCTTTATGTTGTGTATGTTCTTTATATTATTCATATATACATATCTATAGTCGTATTTTTCAGGCAATAAAAAAGAGAGAGGATTACTCCTCTCTTTTTTTGTTTTAATAATTTAAAATTGTGCTTAAGAACCAGAACCAGAACAACCAGCTGGCTTATACTTACCTTGTACAGTAGTAGTACATGACCACGAGCCTGCTGGATTACGTGTCCACGTTAAGGTTTGAGTTTTAATAGCAGTTGCCGCATTACCACCAAATTTAGCTACCAAAGTACTATTAGCATCTACAGCACCGAATGTAGCAACTAGAGCATCACCCTGTAGTTGTTTAGTAGCCTCACCTGCACCTAACAAATTACTATTAGTCCAACCAAAATCACAATCACCGGCAGCAATACCATCATTAAGACAGGTTTCAGCAGCTGTTCTCATTGAGGCAGTCTCGCTCATCACACGTGATACTTGCGACTTAGCGATATAGTTCTGATACTGAGGAATAGCAATCGCAGCTAAGATACCGATAATGGCGATAACGATCATTAGTTCGATTAAGGTAAAACCTTTTTGAGCAGTGTTCATATGAACTCCTTTGGGGGCATATAAAGATAAATGGCTGCTTTTAATACAGTTGTGTTTTATCTTTAGTAATATAATATATTTCTCTTATTATAATTGTTGCATATAGCGTGCCAAAATCATTACTTATAGTATATGTTTACCGTAATCAGCTTGCTAGACTTATTATTCCTACTTAATCGGTCACTATTACTATGATAACTGACACTAAATGTTGCGGTTTCCCTACTGAAAATTGTCATTTCATGTCACATTTAGTAGCAAACCGTAAACTAAACTGACATTTTTTGTCAGCCACAACTTTATTTAGGAGAGTTTTCTAATCATTCCAATTATTGCCAATATCACAAACGCTGCCTCGACACTTATTATTTTGATGATTCAGACTGAGTATCCCATCGTTCACCATTTGGCTGCCAGTTTTGGGAGTAGCGATAATACTCCACTCAGAAGTAAGCGGATTTGGCGTAAAAGTAATTGTATACAATGCGGTACCTTGTCTAGGGAAATCGCCGCCCAGCCCTGTGATTAGCGTATTACTATACGTGCCTTCTGCCAATTTACGACTCTCTATCTGAGCAGCGATATTATGCATCTCACTCATCATGTCAGTGCGTTTGGATTTCATGATATAATGCTGATAGTTTGGATAGGCGATGGCGGCGAGTATGCCAATGATGGTGACCACTATCATTAGCTCCATCAGCGTGAATCCAAGTTGAGGATTAGAAGTAGATGGTAGCTTTCTCATATCTCTGTTCATTACCATTCCTCCTTATCAGTCCCACAATCAGCATAGGTCTCATCAAAAGTAATGGTACCTAGATTCTTACATTTTAGCCCTACTGCTAGTCAGCATCATTTTACTGGCATGAGTGGTTATACCTGAGTTTTTAGGCTCTGCGTACATCTTCCACGTCCTTCCTGTGGTATTCAGGCCTGCATTTACTAAAGAATTGGCCGGCACCGTACCATCTACGAGTATAATCTTATAGCGATAGTTACTAGCATCACGACCATCTGGTACATAGATAGTCTTGTTCGTCGCAGGGCTATCGTCATAGCTATAAGTCACTTCATTGGTTGCAGTATTGACCACTTGCGGTTGGAACCCTTGATAGGTCAGCGATTTGGCTCGCCAGCGCTCTAATTCAATCTCAAGCCGCAGCATTTTTGCTTGTACCTCACGCTCTGCATTGCTTACCGCATATTGACGATAGCTTGGTATAGCGACAGCAGTCAAAATAGATATTATGAATATAACAATCAATAGCTCTATAAGGGTAAAGCCGCGATTGCTATGTTGGGCGGTCAGCGGTACGGCTGTCATGGGCGATGTCCTATGTAGCATAAAAGATAAGTATCGTAGCTGATCATATTATTGGCAATGCCGTTAATAAGGATGACACTTATAATCGTAGCTATGATACTTAGCAAAAGTGTGGCTGTTGCTATAACGACTACTTGCGCTCGTACCATGCTTTTGGCTGCATGGTATAGCGCTCATTGAATAGATACTCAACCGATGAGCCATCACCGTTTTCTTGAGTAGCCTTATCTGTCCCTGAATACAAATCCTTGATATTACTATCATCTTTGATAGCGTCTTTACCATATTTTGCACGATTGGCTGCTTCGATACGGTCAGCGATAGTGGTTGTGCCAATGAGCACTTTGACATCAGTATTGTCAGCATTATATGCTCCAAGTGCCAATTCTTGGATACCTTGACCCGCAGGGACAAAGCCACCGGTACCTGATATAGAGGTGTTCTCCATACAGACACCATAAGGTAGGCAATAGATCTGACGCTCAGAGCCACCCGTTATCTTGGCTGTACAGCTCGCCGTGTTGCCATATATCTTGTCAGGGTTATAGACGCTGGTATAGAGTAGGTTATTAATCACCACACTATCACCAATGCCTTTATTATATCTGACATTGCTATAACCATCAAAGCGCGTGAGCGGATAGTACCAGCCGTTTTTGCTAGCTTGAACAGCAGCTGTTCCACCACTTTGTGCCTTACCTATCATCGCCGCGATGGCTGCGTCTTTTTTAGCTTTACGTGTTGGATCGGTGGTTTGACTAGCTATCTTCGGAATTTCATCGCCTAAGTTGACCAATTTGGCTTCTGTTAGGTCGGCTATCGTTTTGCTAAAGCCACTCTTAAATAGATCTGCATGGGTCACATCATTATCGATGATGCCGTATACACGGTTGGCATAAGCGTTATTATCACGCAGTATTGATAGCGGCGCGCTGCGGTTACCTGAGATCACATTGACCATCGCAAAGAGTTTGCCGTTATCAGGCCCACTCTCTCTACGGAAAAAGCTCACTATCGGGCTCTCATAAAAGCGATAAGCAAGCTTTTTATTAGTTGGGGCGACATTGAGTATGCGCGTCACGCCTTTGTTAGCAAAGCTATTGACAGCGGTAAAGCCAAACTGCTCAATACGAGCGTTCTCAAAGTCTGCGCGGAATACTTGCCCGCCTAAGTCAGCAGCATAGATATGATCTATCAGGCCATCATTATCGCGATCCAATACGGTAATACCGCCGGTGATACTATTAATCATACTATCTATTTTGACATTTTTACCTGATGATGCAGCGCTACTAGTTGACCATATCAGCTCGCCTGTCTGGGCATTGACCATATATATAGCACTACCCTTGGCAGGTGCCGCAGTGGTTGGTACGTAGTCATCTTCTTCGTAGCCCATATCATAGCCACCACCGAATATCAGCACGTCAGTTGGCGCGGTGTTCTTTGTAGTGCTAGAGCCTTTAGTTAGGCGTATTTTTGCAGCAACGGGTTTGCTCCAAATCTGACCCAAACGATCAAAACCTGTGGTTGCAGATTTGCCAGCAGTCGTGGAGCTGACCCCTTGCGATGTAATGGTAAATAGTATCTTAGGCGTCGATTTATTAGTGATGTTCATACCATAGAGCGCTTCACCGCCCATACGCAGACCACCATAAGCGAACATGCCTTTGCCTGATGTAGTATCGACGGTTACTCTTTTACCCGCTAAGTCATAATTATAGTCGGTCTTGACCAGCCACGGCGCATCTACTCCAAAGTAGGGCTGGCCTATATCGGCCTTAAATGAACCGCTCACTAATGCCTCTGACTGATTGATGAGCATCTGTCTTGGAATGATAGCGACTTCTTCTTTACCATCTTCTGCATCTACTAAATGTAAAGCCCCATCCATAGAGCCAAATAGTACATAGTCTTCTCGAGGCGTGACAATGTTACCTTCGTTATCTAATGCTGAGCCATAAGATATCGCTTCAGGCTTAGAATGTACCACGCCGCCTAATACTTTGGTCTCGTTAATGGGTTTGGTGAGGGTTAAGTTTTTAGTGAGCGTGGTCAGCGGTGTGGTCGGCTGTCCGTCATTGGTAAGGACACCATCAAAGCCTAAAAAGCTCAGCAAACGACGTTGGTTTATTTGGCTATACGCCACGGTATCTACCAATGCATCGAACCCTACTGGCTTACCGCTACCATTGACCGTTAGCTTACGCAAGATTGGGGTTTTGTTGCTACTTGAGGTATAGTCCTCGACATAGATGGTACGCACACTGCCCAAACCTCCACTTGGCGCTTGTAACTGAGCATAAACGCCACCTGCAGCAATATCATTATTAGCCGTTTTACCTTCTACTGAAAAACTAGCTTCTTGCCAGACATCCTGAGTATTTTCGTCTAAATCGCCTGCGATATCTTTGTAAAGTTTACTATTATTTTTTCCAAATAGCGTGCCTTGATCTAAATTATACTTTTTGAGGTTGCCACGCCAAATACTGTTTGCTGAAACGATTTCAGGATCGAGCATCGGTAGATAGGCATAGGGTAGCTGGTTTGATGCGCGGTACGGATCTTCTGGAATGGTAATCGTTCCTGAAGGTGCAGTATTGATAATCTGTACCAATCCTGAAGCAAAATCGACCACACTAGCCGCAATCTCTGATGACTCTTCGGTATAATAAAAGCCGCCATCGCCAAAGGTTTTTACTTCGTTATCGCCTTTACGCTCACCAAGCTTACAGAGGTTACGAGTATCCTTCTTTACACTACGACCACTTTCACAGTCAATTACTTCTTTTTGCTTACCATTAATAATAATGCTGCGCGTACCTGTTAATCCAGCAAAGGTTTTACCGAAACCAACGGTTGCTGTTTTGATCGGCAATTTACCAGGATTGGCAGGATTGCGTAGTAGCTGAGAGTAAGTCGCCATACAGCCCCAGCCTTGCTCGCTACTCCCTGATAGCCCTGTTGAGCTACTATTATCACAAGAATTCATGGATAAGCTAGAGCCTGTCAACGACTTATTCATTATACTTATTGAGTCAGCGTCCTCGATATTATTAGAAGGCTCACCATCGGTTAATAAGTAAATGCCATTACCACTACACTCATCATCGTTAAGAGGCGATATATAGACATTTTTATTAGTATTTATTTCTTTAGACGTCGCGACTGACGCGGCAAAACTACTGTATGAGTTGTCTCCTGCAAAATAAGTAATCCCACCATCATCGTGATAAATATTGGAGTTACTCTTATAGCTCGGTAGTACTCTAGAACTTGTTGACCAATCACCCCAATTATTACACTTATAAACATGTATCTTTAGCTCTGCGTCGTAGGAGAGCGTGTTTTCATTGCCATTACACCGACGATAACGAGTTTTATTATCAATATATCTACGCTCAGCCACAACTTTGACATCGTCAATAGTAGTCGTACCCATCATGTAAGCCCCTGACTCTGCTAAAGCTGGGGCTGTGGGAGTACCACCATTAGCCACTAAACCTTTGATTTGATTAATCAGTTCAATACGCTGATCAGGGGTTAAGACTCTGGTAGGAGATAACACATAAGCGGACCTTCCATCACTGTTATAGCTAAAAGCGCCCACGCCGATTGCATAGTCATCGGCTAGTGTACCTGTTGGTTTCAGGTTACCATTCTTGTCATTGACTTTATCAGCTATTAGTTCAATAAGCGCAAGCTTGAGGCGCTCGATTCTAGAGAAGCGTATTGTACTGCCGCTCGTACAACCCTCAGGGGTATAGTTTATAGTTTCTTTGATATTACCAAGGTCTGGCACCATGATGGAATTGCCATCATCGTCTTTCATAATACTGCCATCTGCGGCGAGTTTGGGCATACGGTTATAAATAACCAAGCTGATTTTGCCTGAGGCTATTGCCTTTTCGGTACAATTGCCAGAAAACTCTGTATAGTCATTGGCAATACTTCTTTGGTCCATACTACCTGAGATATCGAGCATCATAAAAATAGTCGCCGTACCAGGCTTTGCCGCTTTATAAATCTCCAAATCGCCGATAGGCTTTCTAGTGATATCTGCTTGCGCTAGCGTGCCTGTCAGACCTAGCATGACGGCAGTGGTTAATATTTTGATAGGCCATGACTGTCGATTAGACCTTGGATTCGCTTTATATTTCATGACCTATTCCTTATTTGAATGGTACAAAGTAGCAATGACGCTTTGTATATATGTTGCAAAACATGGTATTACTAAATATGGTGCTACAAAGCTAAAATCAGGGTGCTGATTAGCTAGCAGGTAGTGTACACAGTAGTCCTGAACCTTTACCAAAATCGACACACGCGGTGCGTAGTGATTGGTTTTCGACTTCGGCCATTTCATAGATGACAGTACTCGGTACGCCCTTTTCTGCCATGCAGCCGCCAATGGTTTTTTTAGCATCAGTCTCGGTATGTAGCTTACTGGTCTTCTCAAAGCAATCACCCACATCTGCATAGCTAGGTAATACAGCTGTACTATTGATGTCAAACATAAAGGCTTTAGACGCGAGCGAGTCACTACCTTGACCGATAGTATAGCTTCCAAAAGCTTCGTTTTCGGCACTAGGCGGTGTGAGCGATACATTGACCTGGGTCATACTGGTATTGCGACTACTTACATAGTCATCTGGTTTGGTAGTGTCACAGTAGCCACTATTGGTTATTGTGCCATCTGGCGTTAGAATGGTGGTTTTGTTGATATTAAACAACTGATCGCGTGGACGAAAGCAAAATGCATATTCGTTCTCAACACTATAATTGGTCAAGATAAAATGACCAAATGGCCCGCCACGCGCGATCATCGCGTCATAGGCATCGGCATCGCTACTGCCATTCATGCTTTGCTCGATATTTTGGTTAGCATTGTCCGCTGACTGTAGTAATAAGGTATTGATTTGATCACTGGTTGATAGCTTGAGGTCAGTAGTGCTCTGCTTTACGGCGATGACACCTGCTAATATAATCAAGACTAAGAACAGCAATACCACAATAAGTACGGCACCCTGCTGATGAGATGACGGAGCTATTGAGTGCGCTTGCCGATAGCGCTGATTATTTGACATATCGCCTCTCCTGTTAAGACTTGACATTAGATTTCAATCCAGTAACGGACATGACGCGAGCGCTACGCAGCACGATGGTAGATTCATAACTACGACGATAACGTACTTTACTATCAGTTTTTAGTTTTTGTTCGACACCCAATATTGTAAACTTGCCTTTATCTGCGGCAGGTAAGCTACTTTCAGGGTCTTCTATCAATGGCGTATCACTACGAACAATCACGCCAAACTTAACCGTTGTGATCGAAGGCTTGTCTGTGAGTTCTAAGTAAGTACTAGCGGGTAAATAGCTCAAGGTTGAAACATCCGCAAGCGTTCCTAATAGCACTTTGAATTGATCTACTGCTGGTATGATAACTTCGCCAGCGTCTCCAAAATCGGTCACTGTAACTCCCGTCTCATTGACACGACCTGCGTCACATGCCAATGCAAGGTCCGTATTAGCACCGCCTGTAGCTTTGCGAACAAAATAGCGCTCAATTACCCAATCAGAGCTACCTGAGTTAATCTCTACGCCTTCACAATCAAATAAAGACGATGAGGTGACGTTTCTATATTGGATGGTTAACTGGTCACTTTCGACACCTGTAATATTGGACGACCCCGTCCAGCCCGTACTATCAGCACTTGCTGTCAAGTACTTGGCTTCGGTGGCATTACTCGTACCTAAGTTCGCCGTGGTCAGCACGATACCGCCATGATTGGTAGTGTCCTTGATGTTGCTAATAGGGTTGCCTAAGTTTGCCAGACGGATATGTTCTTCAATAGCTTGTAGCGAAAATATAGCACTATCCTGAACCTCTGAGGCACTCTGCTGTACGGTACTGGTACGGACATTGATAATATAAACCTGTAAGACAGCGGCCGATATAAGTAGCCCTAATACCAAAGATATCATCAGCTCAACCAGCGTAAACCCTGACGAATGAGTACGTTTACTGTTTATATGCCGAGTATTCATTAGTAGGCCTCCGAAATTAGGCACTGGCTGCCTGCTTTGTAGGTACCATTAGCGCCAGCACAAGCGGCGGCATCGGTATCATCTAATATCGCTTTGGTACCGTTCCATGCAGTAATCACGCACATCTGTTGCTGGATAGCATTGGCAGCACTACCAGGGCAAGTTTCAATATTAATCGTTATTCCTTGATCGGCCGCTTGTTTTTTTATCATCAGCGCATCACGAGCCGCAAGCTCATTAATCGTACAAGTCTGCTTGGGGACGATCTTACCGCCTACGGTCTTGGTAGTGGTTGATAGGCAGTTTTCACCAGTCGCATCAACACTGACGGTTTTACTAATTGTAGTTTTAGTATCATCACTATTGGTCTTTACGTAAGAAATAACCACGCTATCAGTAGCAGAGCTACTTACCACAGCCTGTATGGTTGACACCACTGCCGCACGCTCAGCGGCCGTCAAGTCAGAAAATTCTGTCGAAAGAATACTCTCAAAGGGTGGTGCAGTGCCATTTTTTACATAGGCTTCTGGATAAGCCCGCATTACCTCAGCCAAGTTACGTATTATGGTTAAGGACTTGGTGCGTACTACGCTTTCATCTGTGGCACTGATGGCACGTACTTGCAAAGCACTAAAGCCCAATACAGCTATAGATAATAGTAACACTGCGACCAATACTTCAATCAGTCCAACGCCTCGCTGATAACTTAGCTTATTCATTAGCACGTTGCTCCTGCGTTGGTTTTGATAGTGATATTAGCCACACTAGTAATAGTAACTTGGCGCGGAGTTACATCAGTATTGCTATCACAGATAGTAAATACCATTGCATCTACAGTCTTACTCGGCTTAAATTTTATCTCATCATCGCTAGAAGTAATCTTACTCTTGGCACTGTATTGGTATGTGGCAATGACGGTATTATCGCTCTCAAACGTTATAGTCCCTGCTTCATCAGTACCATTATTATCATACGAAAATTCAATCTCTTGCCGACGAATCAAACTCTCAGCCTTAGCTTCTTTTAGTGCATTAACCAGCGTCGCAGTCGTTGACTTCACTCTTTGATTAGCCAATTGATTGCTGATGCTCGGCGTAGCAATACCTGCAATAATAGCCAATACTGCAATGGTTACCATCAGCTCAATCAGAGTAAACCCTGAGCTGCTCGCTTTTAGCTTCGATGGTAGATCGTTAGCAGATGCGTTCACATCAAATCCCTATTTATAACGGCAATTTTATAATAAATATTGTTTGTCTAATACCAATGCTGGACCAAAAACATTAACAATGAATTCATATTTTCATATAATTTTTTCCAGTCTTTTTATTGTTATTTAATCAAAATAATGCAATTTTTGTTCCGTAATATTTAACAAAAGTTTTGCATAGAAATAACAATAGCAGTTATGCAAGCTATTTAGAAAATATCATTTTATAAGCAATGCTCTTGAGTAATAAGCACAATATTTTGGGAGTTAATAACAAATAAACATATATTATTTTAATAATATAGCGTTAAGGCAACATATTAGCAACATATTAGTGATTATCAATAGAGGGGAACAGATTTTAAGACTGATTTCCATGCGCCACAGCATAGGCAGAAAGATGGTATTTATGATTGGCTTGAATATCTGACATGGTGACTGTCTCAGCCGAGGTAAGCAGTGTACGTCCTAATGCTTGTAAACTGGCACCCGTGGTCGCAACATCATCAAACAATAATAAGCGTTTCACAGGAGGTTTTTCGATTAAAACAAAAGCATTGTCTAGATTACTCAGGCGCTCAGCACGTGTAAGCCCTTGCTGACTGACAGTGTCGTCAATACGCTTTAAACCATGCCATAAAGGTATCTGCCAATGCTTAGACAATTGCGCGGATAAAATACTGACAGGATCGAAGCCACGCTTGAGCAGTCGTTGCTCGGTTGTTGGCATAGCGACAATCACGCTATTATCATGATGACAACCATGAGGACGTGGTAGCTGACGTATAGCATGTAACAATAACGGCAATTTGGTCATGTCTTCATGGTGCTTAAAAGCTCTGATCGCTTGACGCAGCGGATACTCATAATAAGTCGCCGTTTGGATAGATAAAACCGTATCAGAAGCAATATCAACATTGAAGGGTTTCGGCAACCACGCGATACTGTCATGACAATGCGAGCAAAGTAGTCCGCTGTTAAAACGGTGGTTAAATTGCTGGCGCAAATTAGCAAAAAACGAAGGATCATTTGGCAGAGGTTTTAGGGAGTGCGGTATAGAATCAGAGGTTGGCAAGCTACTAATATTTGATAAGAGGTAATTTTGAGATAGCTGAGATTGTGGCGTGCTGCGATAAACACGGCACAACTGGCAGCGTATATCGAGATACTCTGCCAGCCATAGTCCAGTTTGATAAGGCGCTAAAAATCGCATGGACGATTATCAAAATGTGCGCTGATATTAGAAACCTTTCCAATCATTCAGTACGATACCAAAACCAATAGAGGTATTTTCGTGATTGTAATCGATGATGGATTCGCCATAGCCTTGGAAAACCTGCACAAAGCCATTAACATTCTCTGATAATGGATAAATATAATCGACTTGCACCGCCCCTTTATTGGTGCTTGGATTGTAGCGCAATGTACCGCTCAGGCTCTGCTGATCAGGTAAGTCATATAAGAATTTGATATCACCGTAACCCATGTAGTCTTCGATATCTGGATTGTCTTCACTGCTGCTGCTTTCACTGTTCACTCGAGCCCACAGGCGCGGTACGATTGATAGCTTACCCCACTCTGCCCCTGCCATGAGATAAGCACGGTTCCATGAGCGTGATAACGGATCGTCTTGTCCATTAGAATGATGAATGGCACCAGCACCAAGCATACGAAGACGACCACCAAAAGGTAAGTCTGCGGTCACTGGCTGAGTCAAAAATATTTCAGGCTGATAGTCGGTAGCACGGAATGGTCGCGAGTTGTCTTCGTTATAAACTTGCCAATGTGACTCTTGGGTATAACCAAACCACAAATCAGCACTGGTATCGAATAAGTCTTCGGCAACTTTGGTCTTCAAAGACAACTGAAATTTTAGTTCAGTATTGCGTATGTCATTAGAAGTAAAAGACTCAGTTTCCTGTGACGGCGTGCTTGGATCTAGATTAGGGTCAAAGGTATAAAATACTGGCAATACATAGGTCGGTCGGTATGGTCTGACAGTCCAAGTCCCACGCTCACTGTTTTTATCGAGATCATAGGATAAACTAAGCGGTGTATATTTTTCGATATCTTTTTGAGTGACCCCAACATTTTCTAGAACTTGTGCTTCTCTTTGCGTTAGCCCAACGGTGTCTAAACCTTCATTAATAGCAGGCGCGCGTGCGACTGAGTCAGTAGCGGCATTATTAGCACCAGCTATGGTAGATTTTTCTTCTACAAAAACAACTTGCGGATTACCTGAAAGCGTACTTTGAAAGGTTTTTGCCAAATCTACTGGCTGCTTAGTTGTGGTGTAGCTCGGTGTTTTACCTTCTTCAGCCACTTTGTCAAAGCAAGCCAAACGTGCGGCACTGGTCTGCACTTGAGTACATTCAAAAAACAATTTTGCTTGCTGGGCGATAAATTCTTTACTGACTACTTGGCGATCTTGCGCAGCTGTATTGGCATCCTGTGACACCTGATAATCTTCAAACTCAAACGCTGCCTCCGGTACTGGTAACTCATTATCGCTCTGAGTTTTATCGGCAGCTTGGACTTGCACGGTCAAGCAGGTTAACGCTAGACCAACAGCAATATTCAAATAATGCTTTCTTGTCTGAAATAAAGTGTTTTTGCGCGCGGTAATAAGAGGCATAGGGCGGCGCTGTGCGGTGATATGGGAAAACATAAGTGTCCTTTATCTAACTGACATTATCGCCAGCAGAGTATATAAGATAATGAGTATGACCATTAGCGTCATCGCTAAAATAAACCCAATGACATTCAGACATAGAAGTCAGCAATTACAACGAGTAATGCGCCTTCAGCATTGTTGCTTTATTGTAATGAAAATGTGTGTACTATACTAGCGTTATCGCTGCCCTATACCAATGTAAATATCAATAATCAACGCTAAACCAAATGCTTAGCATCAGGATGTCAGGTAACCATTGATAAAAATAAAAGAGCCAACGTACTGTATGAATAGTACATTGGCTCTTTTGTATTGTTAAGCCTTTAGAAAAGACTTATTCGTTTTGTTAAGTATCAGTTATTAAGATATCAGTTATTAAGCATCGTCAACGTTTGCTCAAATTCTGGACGATCAATCTCACCTACTTGTTGATTGGTCAACTGACCGTTTTGATAATACAGCAATGCTGGCGGGCCAAACAATTTATAGCGCGCTAAGATTGCTTTAGAATCGTCAGTAGTTTCTGTTATATCCAGTCTCACCAACTGCCAATCCTGCATCTGCGCTGGACGATTATGAAATAAGTTTTTATCCATAATACGGCACTCGATACACCATTCAGCAGTGACATCGACAAGCACTTTAGGGTTGGCGGCGATAATAGCATCTAACTCAGTCAGCGTCGTGACGGTTTTATCTGTTGTATTACTCATGGCTGGCTGACCAGTCGTCTGCATCATCGGAGCAGCACTTAAAGATGCCAGCGGATGCAAACTATCATCGTTACCCAACGCCGCGCCGATGATTAAACAGGTGGCCCAAATACCAGCGATTAATCCCAATGCTTGGGTAAGCATACGACCTTTACCCAACCAACTCCACGCCCACATCGCTACAACCATAAACCATAACGCCCATAACATTAGCATCACGGGTGAGATAAAGACGCGCTCAATTAATAATAAAGCAACGGCAAAGAGCAATAAGGCAAAACCTTGCTTAACCCAGTTCATCCACGCGCCCGCTTTCGGCATAATTTTACCTTGGGTGGCACCAATTAAGATAAGCGGTGCGGATAAACCAAAACCCAGCATAAATAAAGCCGCAAAACCCAGTAATGGACTACCAATCGTCGATACGGCAAGCAGCGCTCCAAACAATGGCGCAGAAACACAAGGCGATACTACGAGCGCAGATAAGAAACCCGCGATTAAACTACCGCCCGTACTACCCAGCTTACTATCCCCTGCTTGACTCAAGCCTTGCATTTTATTACTAATAAATCTCGGTAAGCGGATACTAAACACACCCAGCATATATAGTGCAAGTAGGACAAAAACAATCGCAAAACCAATCAGGATAATGGGGTTTTGTAGCCAGCCGATAATGCCTAATGATTCACCAAACACGGCGATAACTGCGCCCAAAATACCATAAGCCGTTGCCACGCCAATAGCGTAACTGGTGGTAAGAATAACACCGCGTTTCACCGTTGGGTTTTCCTCACGGGCAACGATATTGGCAACGATCGGCAACATTGGCAGTACGCATGGTGTCAATGCCAAACCCAGCCCTGCTAAAAACAATAATACCAATGCCAACCAAGGATGAGAAGCCAGACCAAAAGGATCGCTATCAGTGGCATTATCTCCAGCAACAGTATTGTTGGTTGTCGCAGAAACCTCACTTGTCGCAGTGCCATCGACGCCTTGTTCATCTGCGCCAGAAATCGTATTGGTAGCGCCAAGCTCTCCCTCTAAAGCCTCATCATCCAACAAGGCGTAATCAATCACCCCATCATCAGTCAGCGCTTGCTCTGCTGCAAGACTATCGGCAACCGTCGCACTTGGCTCGGTGGTGCTGTCATTATCTGTCAGATTTTTATTAGCAACCTCTTGAGTAGAAGTACTGGCGCTATCTCCTGCAATTTGTGGCGTTGTAGCAGCGATATCAATTGTCGTTTTGATTTTTTCAGGTGGATAGCATAGCCCTGCTTTGGCACAACCTTGCCAGCCAATCACCACGGCGGCATCGTTGACGCTTTTACCATTACTACTGCTCAAAGTCGTCGTAGCCACCATATTCGCTTGGTCAAACACCAATACTTTTCCGAATGTTGGATCATCGATTGACACTGGCTTTTGACTAAAGGTAAAAGGCGCAGCGGTCACGCCAGCTGGCAACGTCAGTTTGATTTGGTCTTTATAAACATAATGCTCAGGCGTAATGTCAAAGTTAATGGCTAAGCGCGTGCCATTATTGGTAGCTTTACTGCTATCACTGACTTGGAAAGCTTTGTCCACTGATAAGAACTTCGTCTGTGCCGCATTTTTATCACTGCTAAATAAATCACCTAGCCCTGCCGCATGAGTCATCATGGGCATCGCAGCCAGTCCTGTAAACAACGAGCTACTAGAGACCGCAAATGCTAGTAGATAAGATTTTTTGGACGAGCGATGTACCGTTAGCGATGGTTTTTTTTCTATTGTCTTGATGGACATGAAGAGCTACCTATTTATTACCTAATATGCTATTTATTACCAATATTTGAGTCGATCGGCTTATGGTCTATTTGCGTGTCACGGCGATATCAACCGTGGTTTTGATTTTCTCTGGTGGATAGCACAGCCCAGCTTTTGCACAGCCTTGCCAGCCAATGACAATCGGTGCATTTTTTGCGCCTTTACCATTGTTAGTAGTTAGAGTCGTGGTTGCTACCATGTTTTTTTGGGTAAAAACGGGAACTTTACCAAAGGTTGGGTCGTCAATGGAGACCGGCGACTGACTAAAAGTAAAGGGGGTTGCACTCACGCCTTTAGGAAAACTGAGAGTAAGCTGATCTTTATAGACATAATGACCTGGCGTAATATCAAAATTAATAGATAAGCGCGTACCCTTAGACGTGGCCTTAGTGCTGCTAATAACTTGAAATGCTTTATCGACAGGCAAAAACTTCGATTGCGAAGCACTATTATTAGCAAATAACTCGCCCAACCCTGCAGCTTGAGCACTCATAGAGGCCATCGATAACCCTGTCATCAATGACGTACTCATGATTGCAAATGCAAGTGCATGACGCACTTTAGAAACGCGTTTGTTTGTGGTGACCGCTTGTGAATTAGGTAGGTTTGTGAACATGAATAATGACCTCTGCTGGCTGCTTTTAATGACAAATGATCGGGGCGATATGACTGGTATCAAACGTACAGCTTTATAATGGAAAAATGGATGGCATGACACTAACTATGAAATGCCACCTATGGAGTACTACTCAATTTACTGACTGATAAAAAATATCAACCAATAAGGCCTTATTGGTTGATATTTAAGAGCATTAGAGCGGTCTTAACCAATAAACATACTATTGAGTAAGGGATCGTTAGCTACCCATATTTTAATTGCTCATCAAGTTAATACTTATAATTGAGCATAAAGATCAGCATCTTGACCTTCGCCGCCTTGCTGGCCATCTGCACCCAGCGAGAATAAATCATAAGGACGACCTTCACTGCCTGGGGCGACATATTGCATCTCGTTTTCCCAGCCATCTGTTGGATAGCCGCCTTTGATATAACCACCATCTGGGTAGTTTTTGGCCTCTGCTGGCGGTGTGGTTAATGCTTCTAAACCTTGTGCGGTAGTCGGATAGCGCGAATTATCAACCTTATACATATCAAGGGCGTTGGATACTGTAGCAAGCGCTGTTTCAGTGGTCTTGACGCGAGCTTTATCACTTTGTCCCACCACTTTCGGGACAACTAAGCCTGCAAGAATTGCCAAGATTACAATCACGACCATGATCTCGATCAGAGTAAATCCAGACTGGTTATTACGCATAGACAGTGGCTTGTTGGCTCTCGTAGGAGCTGGCTTGTTGGCACTTATAGCACTTATTGGCATAGTAGTTACTTGAATTTTGTCAATTATAGTCATCGCTTTTATCATCGCTTTTGGCATCAGGGTGATGTAAATAGGAAAAGTGGCGTTTAAGTAACATTAATAATCGGCAATGATCGGCGTATTAATGAGCACTGAAACGATTATCACTATAAACCATGATTTTATTTTTATCTAGGGCGTGTCCTCAATTCAATCGTTTACTTTCTAAATGGCCTAAAAATAGCTAAATTTTGCCAAACATCGTCAAATAGCTTCTTAATATCTCGATATTATTTACGCTACTTTCCTTGTTTGACGGCAATTTATCTCATTTTTATCACCATTTTTAAAATAAGGACACGCCCTAGCACCGCAAGTAGATTGTTATGAACACTGACTTTTATAAGCATCAATACTGAACCACAGCATGGTGAGTAATATTTATAAGGATAACTTTTGACTGACGCTTACTATAGCTTGATGGCTGGCTTTACCCTAGTAAAAACCTGGCTCAGTCAACAATCTACAACAGTAAGCAAATCTTAAGAAAGCTAGCGTAATATTTAGTAAGATGGCTACAATAGAAATGTGAGCGGGAGGCACACAAGCTCAGAAGGCTTAAGTGCTCACTATCCTGCCAGATCATTCATATTGACAATCGGTAGCATCACTGCCATTACGATAATCATCACTACCACGCCCATCAGCACTAGCATCAACGGCTCAAGTAGCGACAATAAGGTACTGATAAAGTTAGTGGCTTCTGCTTCCTGCATATTGGCGGCGCGGCTGAGCATGTTTTCAAGCTCGCCTGAGTTTTCGCCACTTTTAATCATTTGCACCATCATCGGCGGAAAGTAACTGGACTTTTCTAATTGACTCGATAAGCTTGAGCCTTCCGTCACCCTATCAGCCGCAGTGATGATGGTTTTTTGAATGTGTAAATTGGTCGTCACCGCCGCACCAATATGCAGTGCCTCAATCAACGGCACCCCTGAGCGTACCAATATCGCCAATGTACTGGCAAAACGTGCTGCATTCAGCCCTTTTGATAACCGCGCCAATATCGGCAGTCTTAGCACGATGCTGTCTATCGCTAACTTACCCGCTTGCGTCTGCGCAAAACGATAAAACAAAAATGCCGTTCCTGACAATACTAGCAGCATCAGCCACCACCACTGCGTAATGAGGTTAGATAGGCTAAGAACAATTTGGGTAATGAGCGGCAATGCCTGTTCAGACTGCTCAAACACTTTGACAATTTTGGGCACCACAAAACTCATCAAACCCATAATCACGCCAATTGCCATCACCATCAGCACAATCGGATAAACCATTGCGCCTTGGATTTTCTTTTGCAATGCAAAGCGGTTTTCGGTGTAATCTGCCAACTGGTTCAAGATTAAATCCAAGTGACCTGACTTCTCCCCTGCCGCAATGGTCGCGATATATAGTGGTGGAAAACTGGCGGCTTGCTGCAATGCTCGCGCCAAGCTCAAACCCTCTAATACATGCGAGCGCACGGCAAGCATGAGAGATTTAATATGGGTTTTTGGTGATTGTTTGGCGACGGCGGCAAGCGTTTCCTCTAACGGAATACCCGCTGCCAATAATACCGATAATTGACGGGTCAGCAATGCCAACTCGTAAGCAGACGGTTTTTTATAGCGGTTTTTATTCTGGTTTTGTCTGTCATTGACGGCACTGACTTCAACGGGCGTCCATTGTTTATCACGCAGCTGCTGGCGAACTTGCCGCGCAGAATCGCCTTCGAGCAAGCCTTTTTGCACACTGCCATGGTCATCTAACGCTTTATAATGATAAGCGGGCATAGCAGCGAATATCCTAAAGTGGTCAACAAGAAAAAGTAATAAACAAGGACTTGTAAAGGAGGTCTATCGAGATTTAATGGCTTAAAAAAGCGGCGTAGAATCGCTACTGTCTGGCATCAAACCTTGCAATAACAAAACATCTAAGTGCTGCTGCTGCAGTTTTTTATCGAAGTCGTTGACCTCAGCAATGAGCATTCTCTCGATACGCTTGTCACTGGCAAAAACACTCAATCGTGCACAGATAACTGCCAATTGATAAATACGTTTTTTACAGTAGCCATCCAGCCCTTGTAGCAGTCTAACCATGTATGGCGTCTCAAGACTGGCGTAATCGTAATCAGCTATAACCTGCGAACCAAGTGCCGTAACACCATAGCTAATAGATAGATGGGCACAAAAATAACAGCTGAATAAGTAGCCAACGACATGGCCAATATAATAGCCGCGGTCATAGGTAAAACTACTCACGCCAAAATGCCCAAGTACATAGCTATTTAGACTGCCTTGATCACGAATAGGCTTACTGTTCTTTAATTTGCCAACGGTGGCAAAGCATAGCGGATTTCGCCCATCCTGAGTAGTCAGTTGCCAACCTGCTGGTTGCTGAGCTGGCATATGACGGACAATATCAGCAATGATGTCATCGACCACATGCAGCTGCTGCCAAAGACGCTCTAGTCCATCGGTATCCATCAAGCCACGTTTATCAAGCTGCTGTGCCAGCAAGTATTGCTGATGTTCTGCGAATTGTGATTTGAGCGTTTGAACCAAATAAGTAGGTCGCGTGGCAGCGGATGCCATATATAATAATCGCGTACGCTCATGCTGGGTACGATACAGTGCCACACGCTGCTCGGCAATATTCATCTCGCTAGCAGCAGGCTGTTGCACCCTGCTATGAGTGTTAGACAACTCATCAGCTGCGCCTTTAACGACCTCTTTAACGACCTCTTTAACACCTACCTCTTCAATATCTGGCAGCGTAAACAGTGCCAATAACATCGCTTTGTCAGGTGTCGCACCCGCCTTGTCTTTTCGACCATGCTTGACGTTGCTTGGATTCATATCGCTTTGTTTTTTAGCAGACACAGCTGAGCCTTGTTGGCTATTGGCTCCTGCACGTGGCTTTGCGGTCGGTTCAGTCATAACATACCATCAGCAGCAAAAATAAATATCATTTAGAACAAACGATCTGACCACCATACAGTGACATATCTTACGCTAAAAACAAGCGTTTGCGCCTAGACGACTCATTATTCCATAGTACCTGAACACAAGCACATTGTCAGCTGTCCATCGTCAAAATACTCTCTATCAACACCTGTCAACCATAGACGAAATATCTTCATAAAAGTCTCATACTTCACTATGAGAAAACAAAAAAGCGTTAAGGGCCTAATGGCAACCTTAACGCTTTTATAGTGTATTAACGATACATTATGCGATGTTTTCTTGTTGATATTGTTGGCGATAGGCTTTTGGTGATACCCCATAAACGCGCTTGAATGCTTGACTAAAGGTCGAGTCTGACGCATAGCCAACCAACTCACTGATACGGCCAATACTGTTTTGCTGCAAGCGTAGATAACGGGCCGCCAAGCGCAAGCGATAATCAATGAGATAGGTCAGCGGCGGCATACCAACTGTATCTTTAAAGCGCTGCGCAAAGCTTGAGCGTGACATTCCTGCGACTTCAGCCAGCTTATGAATGGTCCAGTTTTGATTGGGCGCTTGATGCATCGCTGCTAACGCCTTGGTCAAAAACGGATCTTTCATGGCTTTTAGCCAATTTTCTGTGGCCTCAGGCAAACTTTCAATATAAACCCGCAAACATTCAATCATCATAATACTTGCCCAATGATTGATGATCGCGGTCTTGCCCATGCGCTCACGCTCGGCTTCTAAGGTCAGCAGCTTAATCTCGACATCAATGACCTCAAACCTACCGTCAGACTCATCGTTGATTTCAGGCAAAATCGCAGGCAGCACAGACAGCAAAGGACGTATCATTTCTTTGTCATACTTGCATTCAATCAATATCAAAGACGAGTTAGGATCACCGTTGCCATCGATATCAAGGGTGTTTTCCTTACAATGAGTCAGCAACTCATCCAGCGGTAGCGCATCGTCACCATTATGATCTAAGGCATAGCTCACATGCTTATGGGCACTGGGAATCATAATCATATCGCCTGCATGCGCCTGTCGCAAACCATTGCCGACGTCGATACAAAAGCTCCCAGACATCACTAAATAAAACAAAATCGTATCTTGTCTAGTGATGGAATAAGACCAATTACCAGTCCCATTCAAACGATAATACTTGGTTTCAAACAAATGCACGTTTTGTAGCAATACGCTCAATGCGTCCATCAATCACTTCCTCAATAATATAAGATCCATAGCAGCGCATCTCAGACAAACACTCACATCCCTACTACAGTCTTAGGCTTACTTAATCTATTCAATATATTTTTTAACTGACCTTTAATTTTCTTAACACTCGTATCATCTGCAATGGATCACTTCTTAATGGATGACCTAATATATCAACGGGCTTTAAAACCTTATCATGATGCATCACTAAAAGCGTTGCCTTTGTTATTCTATATTTTGCTATTCTATATAAAGGCGGTTAAAGAATAACAAAGCAGGTTTAAGGCACGTACAGAGATAGCAAGCGTCTCAAAAGAGAACCCATGATAAAAATAAATGAGACAAAAGGCCAGTAAATCAATAGACAATCAAAGGGTTGATGAGTCTACAAATTTTAATCGCAGGGGGTAAGATAGGTTAAAACCAATCATACAGGCACAAAAAAAAGCCAAACATGGCAAGTATTATTATTTAGAATAAGGTTTTTATAATGAGGTAGAACAAGAAGAGGATAATGCAGAATAAAATATGGGGCGACTGATGGGACTCGAACCCACGACAACCGAGATCACAACCCGGGGCTCTACCAACTGAGCTACAACCGCCATAACTATTGCCTGATGAGGCAAGATTTGCAGGCTAAATGGTGCGCCTGGCAGGATTCGAACCTGCGGCCACCTCCTTAGAAGGGAGATGCTCTATCCAGCTGAGCTACAGGCGCTCTTAGAGGACTTTTATATACTAAAGCAAGTTTTAAATATATCAAAAACTAAACCATTATACATAAAAAAAAGCCTGTAAGGCTCTTAAAAATAGATGGTCGGAGTGATAGGATTCGAACCTACGACCCTCTGGTCCCAAACCAGATGCGCTACCAAACTGCGCCACACTCCGAAATGTCTATTATCACGATAGTTTGTTGATTAACTCGTTGTTGGCAATGCCACTAACTTGTTAACGTTCCTTGCTATCGAGGTGCACATATTAAGGGGAAAAGCCGATGGTGTCAACACCTATTTTTAATTAATTTAAAAAAACTGCTAAATTACTTAAAAAACGCTCATTTATCATAAAAACCACTATGATAAATCCTTTTCTCCACGATGCTAAGTGCTACTTACTCATCGACAGCGCTCATTATACTCTATTCCAATCAGGAAGCAAGCCACCGTTTATCGTACCAGTAAGAACATTAAATGGTACGAGCCACAATGGCGCAGGACTCACTTTTTCATCAGTAGCATTATGGCTCTTATCAAGGTTGTTAGCGCCATCAGTCTTTTTATAATCATGCACTTGTTGGCTGAGCGCAACTGGCAACCGCTCATTATCTTGTACTGGATAAACCAGCCACACCTGCCCTGCTTGATAGGCCTGAGCGTAACTCATCAGTTGATAAGCATCGCTGGCACTAATGCTGGCTGTCTGCGATAAATGCTTCCATTTAATATCGATGACATGGCTATAGTGACCTTTTTCTCTAGCTTCAATAACCGCAGTGCTACTCTGATTTTGACAATTATCATTAGCATCAGTTTTATATATGAGCAAATCAGGTCGTATAGACAGACATGCGCGCCCTTCTGCATCCGTTAGCCAGATACTTTGCGTTTGATATAACGGCTGATATTGTTGACTCACTTGCTGAAACATCGAGGCAATGCGCATACTTGCCCATTGTTCAAAAGCTTGATTCATATCAATCAGCAAGCATAAACGCGGAGACGACAGATTTTGCTTGAATGGTTTATTTGGCGCAATACCATTACCTGTTGCCACATTGGACTGCCTTAGTAACCAATAAGCCATATCTAACAACTGCTGAGCAGCTTGTAATTGCGGTGCTCGAAGCGGTTGAGCGGCTAACTGACGCTTTGCTTGCTTGTATATCGACTCTAACTGTGTCAGCTCTTGATAACTCAACGCCGCTACTCGCTGCCAAACCTGCAAAAATTTAGGCGCATCTGCTTTCGATAGCGTTGATTGAAAAAATAAAGGTGTCATCAAAACCAACGTGCTCTTAATCAGCCGATTACCTAGCATGTCTTGGCTCAGTATACTGCTCTCACAGACAAACTTATGCGGCTGCATGCTGTTGTGGAGCAATTGTTCTTTGATGAGCAGTCGACCTTGTAGCGATGCTTGATTATCGACCTGCGTCTGATAGTGTTTGCTTGGTCGATAATGTACCAGCCGCTGCAAAAACTGCGTGATAAGCCAATCTGACAATGGCAGTACAGCTATCGATAGCGGCGACAATTGACTGCTAAATTGACCTAGATTTTTTGTATTGGGTAGCTTGTTTTTGGCATGACTGCTATTGGTCAAATCCGATAGCATGTCCTGCACCCATTGGCGAGTTTGCCTGATATCGGGGCGATGGCTGGCATGGCGATGACTGGCATTCTGTGAAAGGTATGATTGCTGCGCGACTTGATCGCTAGAAGTTTTTGCCACGAGTTTGGGTAATATCTCAAGCGTCATGCCGCTAGGCAGTAAAATAATCCCTATATAATGTCCGACTTTTAACTGCCACTGTCCTTGTCTGCGCTTAATGCTAAATACCGCAAACTCTTGCGCCATCAACCAATGGAAATCAGATACCCGTAAGAAGTCATGCGCTGTTAGACGCTGATGCTCAAACACCGTGATGGTATTTACATCAAATGCATTAACGTTGGCACTATAAATATTATTGGCTATGACTTTATGACTGAAGCTATTATTTATCAACGCTGAACACCTTTATGGATATAAACGTTGATAGACAGTGGGTTTGGCAAACTCGCCTACCCTTGCGATGAGGTCGGTATTTATCCTATAGCCAGCTGTGCTCATAGACTGACCGAAAAATGCGTTTTGACCAGTAAACAGCGGATTTTGACTATTAGCATTCACTTGGTCATTCACACTATTATTGATCGATGCATGGCTATCATGAATAAACTGCGCTCGCAGTGGCTGCTGCTCGTCTCTAAAGATATATTGCAAAGTACCCTCTTGCCCACCCGTCGCTTGCATTAACTGCGGAATGATTTGTTCGACCAACACCGCTTGCAATTGTCCCAGATCCGTCACTGACCATAAAAAAGCATGACCCAACTGCGCTTCCATTCCCAATGTTTGCGTGATGCGATTATTCAAACCAGCTAAGAGCTTTGCCAAATCTACCGTTGCTGGACTGTCAGTTTCTGAGTTTTGGGGTACATGAATAATAGGTAATAATTCTGGTTGCGGTGGACATTCGATAAAACGAAAGCGCCGACGTAATGCCATATCAAGTGGTGCTAACGAGTGATCTTGGGTGTTCATCGTGGCATAAATATCGATGTTGGCAGGGATGCTAAAAGCCCGTCCAGAATAGGCCAAATGAACAGTCATCGCGTTTGCCATGCCAGCCCGTTTGTCTGGCTCAATTAGACTGAGTAGCTCGCCAAATACTCGTGACACGTTGGCGCGATTGATCTCATCAATTAAAATGGCATAACACTGCTCTGGATCATTTGCTGCCCGTTGACACAATTTTAAGAATGCACCATCCTGAATGGCGTAATTCATTTGAGATGAGCTATTCATTGTATGATTAGACGCTGCCATGACAGGACGAATGCCTTCGACAAACTCTTCATAGCCATACGCTTGATGGAAGCTGACCATGGTAAAACGCTGCTGGCTAAAACCTTTATTTGGGTTTGCTTGGCTTTGGTTGACACTGTTATCACGCTGCGCTTGCTGAAATTCGGCAAGTTGCTGCGATAGCTCTGTTAATAACTCAAAGCTTTCTGGCAGCAAATACCACGCACCACCCTCATCTTTATCAAAATAGGCTTGGCTGGCACGGTTTTTATAAGTCACAGTTTTTGAATTGGTAGGGCTATGCATTTGAAGGACAGACCAAGCCGTATTGCTTAAGTTTTTTTCGCGTGCATTCTGCGCCGCTTTCGCGACAAAGAACGCATGATTGACGATTTCAGGCACTTTTACCAAGTCTTGGTGTTTAGATTGGAAATCCAAAAGTACCAAGCATACGATTTCACGCCAGCTAAGCTCTTGCAATAGCTGCCCCAACATATCTGCCTCATCGGCTCTCGGCAGATAGTCGGTATATCGCTTAGCAATTTGTAACAGTCGATAGGTTTTCCCCGTACCAGCAACGCCTGTATAAATGATATTGGTCGGCGCATGAATTGACGTGTCAGGCATAGCTTCATCCAGCATAGAAAAAGGAAATAATCAATAAGATACGCTAAAATGTCATCATTATAGCGTGGCTGTCTTTATGGCATCCAGCAGCACTGTTTATGAAAGCATCTGAGTGATACGATAGTGCTTTGAGCGATAGTATTCCTAGCATCTAGAGTATCATTACGTTAGCCCTATTTTATAAGCGCAGCAGTTCATGCTAATAATAGTAGGCAGACGGCGGTTAATGTACCATAGTGAACATAGCAGCTTACACAATAGGCATCCTATCAGCTGCTATGATGAAATATGTAACACTCAAAGCGTCATCTAATCTATCTACATTAAGGAATTTTGTATGTCAGGATTATTAAAAAAACTCCCTAGCAAGCTAACCAATAAATTGCCAGCCAAAACCTCTGACAGCACAAGATCGCCCGTCGAAAAACCCAACAGCACGCTCAAGCCCATCAGCAATCAATTCACCAAACTGTTATCTGTTACCAAATACTTACCTGCCAGCGCACGCTCGAGCATTTTATCCAAAGCCTTTGGTAAAGTGGTGCCATATGTGGGCACAACGGGCGTCTATTATGAAACGGTCGAACCCAACCAAGTCGTGGTGAGCTTAAACAACACCAAAGCAGTGCAAAATCATATTGGCTCTATTCATGCGGTCGCCATTACCTTACTTGCCGAAACAGCAACCGGTTTTATTCTGGGTTTAAACCTACCCTCTGACCGCGTACTATTGATTAAATCGTACTCGGTTAATTTTTATCGCCCGATTAAAAAAGGTCAAATTGCAGCAGTGGCGTCTTTATCGGATGAGCAGCGCTTAGATATCCTAAATACACCAAAAGGCGAAATGGTAATTCCGTGCGTCATTCATGACCGTGAATCTGACAGTGATCGTGACCCTATCGTGGTTAAGATGACATGGGCTTGGATTCCTAAGTCTGAATTAGAAGCCCGCCGTCAAGGCAAGACCAGCGAAAAGCCGCTAGAAGCTGACACTGAATCTAAAACAGAAGTCGAACCTGAGCAAAACGACCAATAACTGGTTAAGCATAAGTAAGACATAATGTGTCATCTAGTGTGATGAGACATTATGTTTGTTAAACTTGTATAGTGAATTTAAAAAAATTGTGAAAAAAACTTATAATAAGGAGACAACGATGTCCAAGATTACCCATAAATTGACCGCCAACCTAACTAAGGCGTTAATAGTGGGCGCGTGCTCACTAGGGCTTGCTATGACAGCGAATGCTGCCCCAACCTCAAATACTGCAAACATCACTAAATCTAGCCCTGTGTTCCTTGGTGATGGTGGCAATTATCCTTTTTCAGAAGCCGTACGTGTGGGCGATACGCTATACATGTCTGGACAAATTGGTTTTAAAGATGGCAAATTGGTCAAAGGTGGTGTCAAAGCCGAAACCAAGCAAGCACTGGATAATATTAGTGCAACCTTGTTAAAGTACGGTTATCAAAAATCAGACATCGTCAAATGTATGGCGATGCTGACAGACATGGATGACTTTGACTATTTTAATAAAGTCTATAAAGCAGAATTGGCCAAACCTTATCCAGTACGTTCAGCGTTTGGCGTCGCTGAATTGGCGGCAGGTGCCAGTGTTGAAGTTGAATGCATCGCTGCAAAATAATAACGATATCACACGTTAAATGATTAAAAGCACTTAAGTGTTAAAAACCCTGAAGCAGTGAAAGCAGTAAAGGATGACCATCAAATAACTGGCTGCCATAGCCAGTTATTTTTTATTTGCTATACATACCCATTGTCTAAGATAGATAAAACAATTATTCACTCTAGGCATTCTATACAAGTATCGTGTCATCAACTAAGGCGCTCTCTTTCGTCACGCGTAGCACCTCCTCTAGCGTCGTACGACCCTCAATAACTTTATGTAGGCCATCCGCACGAATCGACGGTGTCTGCTGACGTGCGTACTCTTCTAGCTCATACTCAGCGGTATTACTATGAATCATACGGCGCAAGGTATCATCAACTGGCACCACTTCATATATTGCCGTCCGCCCTTTAAATCCTGATTGATTGCATTTATCGCAGCCAACTGGCTTGGGTAAATTGATAGGTTTATTTGTCAAAACTTTAGCGCCATTCTCTGAAACTGGCACAATACCAATCTCAGTGAATAATTTAGCCTGTTCGCTATCAGCCACTTGCCAACCATGACAATGTGTACATAATGTACGCACCAAGCGCTGGGCGACGACTCCAATCAGTGATGACGATAATAAAAATGGCTCAACACCCATATCTTGCAGACGCGTGACGGCACCAATGGCGGTGTTGGTGTGTAAAGTTGATAAAACCAAATGTCCAGTAAGCGACGCTTGTACGGCAATCTCTGCCGTTTCTAAATCGCGAATCTCACCAACCATCACCACGTCTGGATCTTGACGTAACATCGCACGTAAACTTTTGGCAAAGGTCATATCGACTTTATTATTGACCTGCGTTTGCCCAATGCCATCGAGCTGAAACTCAATCGGATCTTCAGCGGTCAAGATATTGCGGGTTTGGTCATTGAGGTCGGTCAATGCTGAATATAGCGTCGTGGTTTTCCCTGAACCTGTCGGCCCTGTCACCAAAATAATGCCGTGTGGGCGATGAATCAAGCGTTTTAGCTCACTATAATCGTTATCAGACAGCCCTAAATACGTCATATTCAGGCGACCTGCTTGCTTATCTAATAGACGCATGACCACGCGTTCACCAAAGCTTGATGGCAATGTCGATACCCGCACATCAACCTCACGACCTGCCAAGCGCAAGCTGATACGTCCATCTTGTGGCACACGCTTTTCGGCGATATCGAGCTTGGCCATGACTTTGATACGCGACACCAATAATGGCGCTAATTGGCGTTTTGGCGTGATAATTTCTTTTAATTCACCGTCAACACGAAAGCGAACGACCAAGCGTTTTTCAAAGGTTTCAATATGGATATCTGAGGCATTTAAACGTATGGCTTCGGACAACAATGCATTGATGAGACGAATAATAGGCGCATCATCTTGTTGATCCATCAAATCTTCAGTTTCAGGGACACTATCTGCCAAACTATCAAGATCAGGATGGTCTTCGAGCCCAGCGGCAATATGCTGCGACTCACCAGTATTGCCTGCATAAGCGGCGTTCATGCGCTTTTCAAAGTCATCGGCGCTGATGCTTTCATAAGTGGGCACACCGCGTACACCTTGCTGCTGTAAAAATCGCACTGCCTCATTAATCGCTGATAATGGCGTGGCTTTGGTCAGCACCAAAGTCGCTGGCAGCTCAGGATCAATGGCAAGTATGGCCAAAATTTGATGGCGTTTCGCAAAACTGTACGGCAGTTGCATCATAAAAGCGACCTGATAAATAAAGATAAACTCAGAAAGAAACTCGTGTCAAAGCGTGGCAAACGTATTATGCTTAACTGGCTAAACCAAAAAAGACTGCAAGTAAGATTGCATGATTTTGTTATAATAGCATTTTGTTTTACTCGCCATTAGGATTTTCAGTTATGTCAGAGAACACAAGCACTGCTACTCATCCGACGCCCCTTTTACAAGACACTTTTACGGTCGGGAGTCGTACTTTTTCTTCTCGCCTGTTGGTCGGTACGGGCAAGTATAAGGATATGACTGAAACGGGCGCCGCCATTGGCGCGTCGGCAGCAGAGATTGTCACCGTTGCTATTCGTCGTACCAATATTGGTCAAAACAGCAATGAGCCCAATCTACTTGATGTGATTTCCCCCGATAAATACACCATCTTACCCAACACTGCTGGTTGTTTCGATGCCGAGACTGCCATTCGTACCTGTAAGCTTGCTCGCGAGTTGTTAGGCGGGCATAATCTGGTTAAGCTTGAAGTATTGGGCGATGAAAAAACCCTCTATCCGAATGTGATAGAAACGCTAAAAGCTGCCCAAGTATTGATTGATGACGGCTTTGAAGTGATGGTTTATACCTCAGACGACCCTATCGTCGCTCAAGAATTAGAAAGTATGGGCTGTGTGGCAATTATGCCACTTGGTAGCTTGATTGGTTCAGGTCTTGGTTTGCTGAATCGTCACACCCTCAGTCTTATTATCGAGAATGCCAAAGTACCGGTATTGGTTGATGCAGGCGTTGGCACGGCCTCTGATGCAGCGCTGGCTATGGAGCTTGGCTGTGATGGCGTCCTGATGAATTCGGCGATTGCCAATGCGCAAAACCCAGTCATGATGGCTCATGCCATGAAGCATGCCATCTGGGCAGGGCGCGCGGCGTTTTTGGCGGGTCGTATGCCAATGCGTAAAATGGCGACTGCCAGCTCACCACAAACAGGATACTTTTTTCAATAGTTTTTAAATTTAATGACCATTATTAAATTGATAGTATTTAATAAAAAGTCAGCTATGAAATAATAATAAAAGAAGTAACTTTTACTCAACTTATCGTCATAAAAGGATTTATTATGCGGCTTCTCACAGCAGTCGACCAGTTGTTTTTACTTCTTGAGTCGCGTAAACAGCCCATGCATGTTGGAGGTTTATTCCTATTCGAATTGCCAGAGAATGCGGGTAGCGGTTTTGTTTGCCAATTGGTCAAACAAATGCAAGATTCTGATGTGTCGCCTACCTTTCCTTTTAACCAAGTGCTTGAGCATTTGGCTTTTTGGAAAAAGGACAAGCATTTTGATGTTGAGCATCACCTGCATCATGTTGCCTTACCAAAGCCTGCACGGGTTCGCGAATTGTTGATGTATGTTTCAAGAGAGCATGGTCGGCTGTTGGATCGTGCCATGCCATTGTGGGAATGTCACGTGATTGAAGGTATTCAACCAGAAAATGAAGGCGACCCTGAGCGTTTTGCCCTATATTTCAAAATTCACCATTCATTGGTTGATGGCATTGCTGCCATGCGCCTTGTCAAAAAATCATTATCGCAATCGCCCACTGAGCCAGTAACGCTACCGATTTGGTCATTAATGGCACGCCATCGCAATCAAGTCGATGCGATTTTACCCAAAGAGCGCTCCGCATTACGCATCATTAAAGAGCAAATATCTACCATTAAACCTGTATTTACCGAACTGCTGGATAATTTGAAAAATTATGGTGATGACAGTTATGTCGGTACTTTTGATGCGCCGATGAGTGTGCTTAATAAACGTATCTCAGCATCACGGCGTATAGCCGCGCAGTCTTATGATATTCAGCGTTTTAACGATATTGCTGAGCGACTAAATATCAGTAAAAACGATGTGGTGCTGGCGGTATGTGCGGGTGCCATTCGTCGTTACCTGATATCCATGGATGCGCTGCCTAGCAAGCCGCTCATTGCTTTTGTACCGATGTCGCTGCGTACGGATGACAGTGTGGCAGGCAATCAATTATCCTTTGTACTGGCCAATTTGGGCACGCATTTAGATGATCCTTTGAGCCGAATCAAACTGATTCATCGCAGTATGAATAACGGCAAACGCCGCTTTCGACGCATGAATCAAGCCCAAGTGATTAACTACAGCGTGATTGCCTATGCTTGGGAAGGTATCAACTTAGCGACCAGTCTATTTCCCAAAAAGCAGGCGTTTAACCTGATTATCTCTAATGTGCCTGGTTCTGAAAAACCACTATATTGGAATGGTGCACGTTTACAATCGTTGTACCCTGCATCTATTGTCTTCAATGGTCAAGCAATGAATATCACCCTTGCTAGTTATCTAGATAAGATTGAATTTGGGATTACGGCTTGTAGTAAAGCACTGCCGCATGTGCAAGAAATGCTGACGCTTATTGAAGAAGAGTTACAACTGTTGGAAACCACCAGTAAAGCGCTTAAGTTCCAAGGCATTACGGTTGAAGACAAAAGTGGCTATAAGAATAAAGGGAAAACAAAAAAGCTGGCTCCATAATGGAACCAGCTTTTTTGTTTTAAGTTGTCTTAATAATTATGCTTAAGTGGTGCTTAAAATGCATCACCCCACGTTGGGACAACCACTTGCATCAATGGCTTCAATAACTTAATGTTACAGGCGAAAATAGAGCCTGAAGTCATTGAGTTGTGTGCGCCTGTATGGTCAACCACCACGCCACGTGCTTCGGTCACGATAAGCTCACCGGCAGCAATATCCCAAGGCTTAATTGACATCTCAAAATAACCGTCAAAACGACCAGCAGCGACATAACATAAATCAAGCGCAGCTGAGCCTAAACGACGAACTTGACCGCCTGCTTCAGAGATCTTTTGCAAGCTCTCAAAATGCTGCTTGGCATAAGAGATGATTTCGCCATTGCGTTTACGCTCAAGCGGATGACCAGTGGTAAATAGACCACCATCAATGGTTTTGCGCTCGCTCACTTGCATGCGGCGATTGTTCAAGCGCGCGCCTTTACCACGGCTAGCAGAGAACATCTCATCACGGACAGGGTCATAGATAACACCATGTTGGGTCACGCCTTTATGCTGCACGGCGATAGACACACAAAACTGCGGCACACCATGGACGAAGTTTTTGGTACCATCTAGCGGATCAATAATCCAGCACCAGTCTGCATCTTCACCGCGACCTTCTTGCATACCAAACTCTTCACCCAAGTACGAGTGATTTGGATAGCTGGCTTTTAGGGTTTCAATCGTCAGCTCTTCGCTAAAGCGATCAATACGCGTAACCAATCCATCAAGCCCTTTTGACTCAATATCCAATTCAATTTTATGGCGGTTTTGATGCGCATATAAAATCTCTTTACCAACTTTTTCAGCAGTACGTGCTGCGATGACGACCATGGGTTCCATAAATAACCTATTTGCTTGATGAATGAATGTCAAAAATAAGACGAACTCTGTGCCCACAACATGCCAATCAGCCGCTGCATCACACTGTATTTATACAATTAAAAAAATGCGCCATTTGAAAGCGATGATCGCATTATACTAAAATTGTTCGATAAAAAACGAAAAAAACCATGACGTTCGCCAAACCAACCCAAATTTTGGTGGTCATCACAAACTGCGTAAGTTGTAAAAAAGTCAGCACCTACGACTAAGTAGGCGTTCGCGCTATCGATCGAGCTTTTATCTATTTAACCAATACTCTGTCCAAATGACAGATAAAAACTTTAAAAACGTTCAAAGGTATAACTTAAACTTACAACAGCAACTGTTCAAGCTGCCTTACCACACCATTAACATCTAAACCACAATCAGCCATTTGCTCTGCTTGTGAGCCATGGGCGACAAAGCGATCTGGAATGCCGATATTAATAACGGCAGGACGGTTATCTTTAAAGGCTGGTGATTCGTTAAGCAAATACTCATTTACTGCACTGCCCGCGCCGCCCATAATCATGTGCTCTTCCAAAGTCGCAATGTGTGTAATACCTTGCTCTAACAACTTTTCTAATAATGCCGTGTCTAAAGGTTTTACCCAGCGCATATTAATGACATGTACCTGACAATCTGATTCTATATCATTGTCAATTAAGCTTTCTGCCGCTTGCTGAGCCGTCGCAACCATGGTACCAAATACGAGTAGCGCCAGCTTTTTAGGCGCATCCTCACTACCTAATACCGACTCTATCACTGCCTCGCCAACGTTATAAGTCTGTGCTGGCGATGCGATAACTGCGCCAGTACCGACACCACGCGGATAGCGTACTGCCGTGCAGCCTTGATATTCATAGCACGTATTGAGCAAATGGTAGCATTCGTTTTCATCTTTTGGCGCGGCGATCAGCATATTGGGCACGCAGCGTAAAAAGGCAAAATCGAATACGCCGGCATGCGTTGCACCATCTTCACCGACTAGGCCAGCACGATCAATAGCAAACATCACATCAAGGTTTTGCAAAGCCACATCATGAATCAGCTGATCATAGCCACGTTGCAAAAACGTCGAATAAATCGCCACAATCGGTTTGACGCCTTGGGTTGCCATACCAGCAGCCAGTGTGACTGCATGTTGCTCAGCGATGGCTACATCAAAAAACCGCTCCGGAAATTGACGGGCAAAATCAATCATCCCCGAGCCTTCTTCCATAGCAGGTGTGACAGCAAGCAGTTTATCGTCTTCAGCAGCCTTATCACATAAGAATTGCCCAAATACTTGCGAGTATTTTAACGCAGGTTTGGTGTTGGGCAGTGATTTTTCTGTGGCGACAGCCTGAGCATCAGTCTTGATTTCGACAGGGAGCTTGCTGATAGCATGATAGCCGACGGGATCTAACTCAGCTGGGGCAAAACCTTTGCCTTTGGTGGTATAAATATGGACTAAAACAGGCCCTTTTATCTGCTTGGCAAGTGACAATACCCGCAGTAGCTCAGGGATATTGTGTCCATCAAACGGACCAAAGTAGGTAAAACCAATCGCTTTAAATAAATTGTCTTCTAACTGCGGCACATCACGCATCTCTTTGTGACGCTTACGGCGATCAAAGCCTTGCATATCAGGGCGCTGGCATAGTACTGGCTCGCCTGCATCAGAGATATCAACCTGATACCCTGACTCCCACAGCATCGCTAAATGCCGTGAAAAACCACCGATAGAACAAGAGATCGACATGTCATTGTCATTTAAAATGACCAATAAATCCGCATCTTGTTGCACCGCATCATTCATCGCTTCAAACGCCATACCGCCGGTCATTGCACCATCACCAATGATACAAGCAACAGTTTGCGCGCGACCTTGATAGCGCAGTGCTAAGCTCATGCCTAGACCAGCTGAGATTGACGTCGATGAATGACCAACGCCAAAGGTATCGTAAACGGATTCTGCACGCTCAGGAAAAGCAGTCAAACCATCTTTCGAGCGAATCGTCGCCAACTGGTCACGGCGACCCGTCAAGACTTTATGGGCATAGGCTTGATGACCCACGTCCCAAACGATTTGATCTTGCGGCGTATCTAGTAGGTAATGCAGCGCAATGGTCAATTCAACCACGCCCAAATTAGCACCAAAATGTCCACCGCTTTGACCTGCTGAATACAATAGAAATAGCCGCAGCTCATCAGCCAAGGTGATAAGTTGAGCGGTTGTCAGGGCATTAAGATCAGCTGGCGCTGCAATGCTATCCAGCAAAGGCGTATCAGGACGGACGCGTGGAATCACAGTATAAGTCTGCTGTAAATTCGACAGCTGGGCAGCAGAATCGACAGCTGGCATAGATACGGACTGAGACTGTGGGGAATGAGGTGACTGCTGCATAAACCGTACGATACCTACCAATCTGCTGACAAGACAGCCTCTTAGTGCATAATGCTACCTAAGTGACGTCAATAATATCTACACCATTATTGGTGTAATCGACCATATAACTGTTCATAAATTTATTCAGGCAGCCTTTATGTCTTTATATAAACATATAGAGGCTGCGCCGAATAGCACATACGCTGCCGTCATAGACAGCGATAGAGCTTTGCTTTGGCGCTTTCATAACAAGGGATAATATTATGCCTTATTATTGTGTATCAATATCGGATGTTAGTGACGACATAGTAATGTAAGGGCAAAGACTTGTCACTGTATCCGTCAAAATAGTATGGCATAATAGCATTTATTTTTAATTGTCGCTTTAATCATCGTGCGTCGTTTGTGAACTTTGTGTGTTTTTATAATAAAGACAATCAGCATGCACTCTTTACGAATGAATTATACTGGCATTATCCTACTTTCATCATGCAGCTAGGATGTCATCGCTGTTTTAATATGGTTAAAAAAGACCCTCTACCGCCACGCTTATCGGCTTATGCAGGACATTAATGTCATATCAATTTATTACCAGTGCCAAACTACCTACTCGTCACGGCGAGTTTGATATTCATATCTTTGAAAACGACGAAGGTCAAGAGCATGTGATGCTGACTGTCGGTCTGCCTGTCGTCGATCAACATACGGCGGACAACTCACCGAGTCAAACGGACGCCACGCGAGCAGAAAGAACCATTCCATTGATTCGTATTCATTCAGAATGCTTGACGGGCGATGCTTTTAGCTCATTAAAATGTGACTGTGGGCCGCAGCTCAACACGGCGATGCAAGCAATACAAGAGACTGGCTGCGGGGCTATATTATACTTGCGCCAAGAAGGTCGCGGTATTGGTCTGACCAATAAGATTCGCGCTTACGCCCTGCAAGACCAAGGTCATGATACTTTAGATGCCAACCTCATGTTGGGCTTACCTGCTGATGCGCGCATTTATGATATGTGCGGCCCGATGCTCGCTCATATCGGTGTTGACGCCGTCAGACTCATCACTAACAATCCAGACAAAGTGGCTTATCTAACCGAGCACGGTATTAATGTCGTGGAACGCGTGCCTTTATTGGTTGGGGTGAATGATATGAATGCTGAATATTTAGCGACCAAGCGCGACCGCATGGGTCATTTATTAGATAAAGATTTCAATACCGCGTTACATCTTAATAAGTAGACATCAATACACTAAATAAATAGATATTTTATGAGTATTTCAAATACAGATAATAAGACAGAGCTATCAGCGACAGACTTAACAGTGCCAGCCAATAACGACATCATGCGTGTGCGTGAGTTTTTGGTCGATTTGCAGGCTCGTATCTGTCAAGCCTTAGAAGCGCAAGAACGCGATGGTGGCGGCAATGCAACCTTTGTCCCTGATGACTGGGAACGTCCTGAAGGCGGCGGTGGTCGCTCGTGTGTCCTAGCAGATGGTGAGGTGATTGAAAAAGCAGGTGTGATGTTCAGTCATATTCACGTGCATAACTTGCCTGCTTCAGCCACTGCACGCCATCCCCATATCGCTGGTCGTAAAGCCCAAGCCATGGGTGTCTCATTGGTTGTCCATCCCAAAAACCCGAACGTCCCAACCAGCCATGCCAATGTGCGTTTGTTCGTTGCTGAAGCTGAGGGCGAAGACCCTATTTGGTGGTTTGGTGGTGGTTTTGATTTGACGCCGTTTTATCCCGTACTCGCTGATTGCGTGCATTGGCATCAAGTCTGTCATGATCTGTGCGCGCCTTTTGGTGACAGCGTCTACCCTGATTTCAAGCAATGGTGTGATGAGTATTTTCACCTACGTCATCGTGATGAGCAGCGCGGTATCGGTGGCTTGTTTTATGATGATGTCAATACAGAAAGTCGCGGCTGGGATTTTGAGACCTGCTTTAACTTTATGAAGGCGGTCGGCAACGGTTATCTTGACGGTATCATGCCCATCTTTGAGCAGCGTAAAGATGCCCCTTATACCGAGGCACAGCGCGAATTTCAGCTCTATCGCCGTGGTCGCTATGTTGAGTACAACCTTGTTTATGACCGCGGCACGCTATTTGGGCTACAAAGCAATGGTCGTATCGAGTCCATCTTAGTCAGTATGCCGCCGCTTGCCAGCTGGCATTATCGCTTTGAGCCGACTGAAGGCTCGCCTGAGTTTGCATTGACCGATTTTTATCTAAAACCACGCGATTGGTTGACTCTATAGTTTGTGTGAATATAATAAAGGCTAAGGTATTTATTAGCTTGTCTTTAGAGAGTATCAAGAAGGTCAGCTATCCACGCTGACCTTTTTATATGGGCGCAAATTTATATGAGCGAAAGTCACTGACTCAAAAATTACGATGATATAACAACTAAATTTACGTTCACTGCACAGATAACCGTTACAATGAAAACTATTGTTGGAAAAATCCTTTAGAAGCGAATGCGTTTCCAAAGGATGATGAGGTAATTTTTATAACAATACGCTTTATTTAAAAGCAGTATTTAGAAGAAACCTTTCGATTTAAAAGAAGTCTTTAAAGGCAGATATTTAAAAACAGTATGTAAAGCCAGCGTTTATAAGCGCGCCTACTACTAACCAATTTTACAGGAGTAATTCACATGGCACAGGTTCATACCAACCAATCATTAAAATCTATCTTTGGCATCACATTGATGGCAGCCGCCCTAGGTCTAACAGCGTGTAGCACTGCCACTGACCCTGATGTAAAAGCCCGCCAAGATAGCATGAAAAGCTATGGTGATGCGATGGGTGTCATGGGTGATATGATGAAAGCACCTGACACCTTTGATGCCGCCGTATTCAAAGAGCAAGCCGCATTTTTAGCAGAAGACGCTGCTACGCCTTGGAGTCATTTTGAAAATAAAGAAGCCGTTGGCAATGCGACTGATGCCGTTTGGTCAAATGCCGATGGTTTTCGCGCAGAAGCAGAAAACTTTCAAAAAGTCACTGCTGAGCTGAACGCTGCTGCACAAACAGCCACTAGCATCGATGATGTCAAACCAGCCTTTGGTGAAGTCGGCGCTAGCTGTAAATCATGTCATACCGATTTTAAAGTCAAAACTGACTAAATTGTCATAAATTGATATTGTAAAAAATCCGCCATGTCATTTGATATGGCGGATTTTTATTTCGAAAATTTTGTGTGAAAGGCCGTTCTTTAAAATAACGCGCTAAACAAATTACTCTGCTACAGCTTTATTAACATCGTTATTAACATCGATCGCCTTTTGCTCATGCAATTTATTCACAATCGATGTCACTGATGGATCACTCAAATCTATCGTGCGTATCGGGAATGGAATGTTGACGCCTGCTGCATCGAGTGCGCTCTTAATCTCTACGATCACTTGATGAATCGAGGTCACTTTGTTGGCTTGAGTGCCATCTTCGATAAACCAACGTACCATCAAATCAATCGTTGAGTCACCAAAGCCCGTAGCAATCACACTTGGCTGCGCTTCCTTCGATACGCTTTCGACTTTATCTAACGCTTGTAGAATCTCAGCTTTTGCTGCTTCGATATCATCTTCATAGCCAATACCAACAGCCACTTGCAAACGGCGCTGCTTATAGGCGGTGTTGACCGTCAACGCTGAGGTGTAGAGGTCTGAATTGGGAATAACCACTTGCCGACCGTCATACGTCTTGATAGTCGTGGCGCGTATTTTAATATCCTCAACCGTCCCTTCATAGTCGCCTGAGACAATCTGATCACCGATGCGAAACGGCTCTGAGATCAGCAGCAAAATACCAGAGAGCAAGTTTTGAAAAATATCTTTAAAGGCAAAACCAATAGCGACGGAACCAATACCGAGTGCACCAATCAGCTTAGCAGGGGTAAATCCTGGCACGGCAATCACCATGGCAATCATAAAACCGATAAAAATGATGAGTGCGCCGCCTACTCGCTGAAACACTTTAACCAAGTTCTGATGCCGACTGCGACTGCCTAAAAGTTTGTATACCACTTTTTTGAAGACAATCGATAGAAACCAAAAAATCAGAATAACAATAATTGATGCGACAAAATAAGGAATGCGTTCAACAAAGCCAACCACTATCTCATTTGCTGAATCAATAATACTTTGATATGTCAGCACATCCGTTGTCACTGGTTCAGCCGCTATATTGGTATTTACTGTCGTTTCTGCCTCAGAGGTAGGCATCTAGATGTCACTCCTTTGGTTGGTTGGCTTTATGCTTCCATTTACTCGATTAATTGATTGTTTGACTGGGGCGTGTCCTAGGCTAACTGACGTATTGACGTACCAGCCTGTCAAGCTAACCCATTAAATCTGCTTGTACAATTTCAATCCAGTAACCATCAACATCTTTGATAAAGGCAATGTTTTTCATACTGCCATCTTCTGGACGTTTTTTGAATTCGACATTATTTTTATCAAACCAAGCAACCGCTTCATCGAGACTAGGTACGCTAAAGCAGATATGTCCAAAACCTTGTGGCTCACCATTACCATCATGATAGCTAAAATCAGCTTTCGTTTCGGTACCATAATTATGGGTCAATTCTAAGATGCCGCGTTGACGGAAGGCAAAGACTTGCAAATCATCACCCGCGGGCAAATTGTCGCGCTCGCTTTCGGTTAACTTGGCTAAAAAATATAAATCAAAACCCATATCAGGGAATTTTTTTACCGCCAGCAAAGTCATACCAAGGACACCGGTATAAAACGCCAACGACTTGGCAGGATCTTTGACACGTAGCATGGTGTGGTTAAAAGTAAAACCTGTCGTCTGTGCTGAGATAGGCTGCACACCATCGGTATTGACGCTGCTCGTTGGTTGAGCGATAAGTGCTTCCTTATTATTATCAGTGGCTGAGCCAGTATTTGCTGTAGACATAGTCATCCTAATATTGACAAAATAGAGAGTTTAAAAGCAAGCGCGTGAATATTTTTTACGCGCTTGACCCTTTTATCATAATAAAAAATCGCGAAAGCATTGAGTGGGTTTTGTAAGAGCGCACACTTGGTGCTACCCATTTAACCGATTAATTAGCTGTCTAAGAAACGTACTTTTCCTGTCTCTAAATCATACTCTGCACCCACGACCAGCAATTGACCGCTATTGGTTAAATCCTCTAATGCCCGCGAGCCATGTTTGAGCTGGCTAACTGACATACGGACGTTGGCGCGGATAGAGCGATCGACCAACTCGTCGGCATCGACATCTTGACCATTGGCAGTGGCAAGCTCATGCAAGTTATAAACGCTTGGGCGAATGCGATCGACAATCGACTGCAAGTTGGGTGAATAGTTTTTCTCAGGATTGATCAGTGTCTCAACACAAGCCGTGACAGCGCCGCAATGTGAGTGCCCAAGCACGACCACCAATTTTGTACCGAACTTTTCGGCCGCAAACTCAATCGAGCCAATCTGTGAAGGCGCGACGACATTACCCGCGACTCGAATAACGAACAAATCACCCAAGCCTTGATCAAATACAATCTCAACTGGTACTCGTGCATCCGAGCAACCCAAAATAATGGCCAAGGGATCTTGATCTTTAACCAATTCAGGTCGTCTTTGCATTGTTGGGTCAGTGGTGGTCAAACTATCTATGTAGCGCATATTGCCTTCTTTTAAAAGCGCAAGAGCTTCTTGACCGGTTTTCGGGCGTGTATCGTTAGGCATAAGACATCCTTTATCATTAATAATATTAGCGTTATAAACAGCTTTCCACACATGTATTCAAACATAGATTTGCGAATGGCTACTAACCTATCAGGCGCATTATGTTTGTCTGCCATACCGTGATTGTATAGGAATAAAAACCAAAAAATGATAAAAAATTTTGTTTAAATGTCGTCATAGAATGGCAGTTATTGCCAATCATACAGAATTATAAAGTTGGCAGTGAGACTGAAAAACAGAAATGCGTTAGCCAAAACCGAGCATCAAACAGACAACACCAAACTATCAAGCACCAACAGCCATTGACAGCTTAACCGTGTTGCTCGCAGAACTTATAACGAACTTGCACTGATTTATATCAAGGGTTTGTTATAATACGCGGCGACCAAATCGGGTTTACACCCATCGCTTATATCCATATCAAATCACCTTGACCACAGTGTCCTAAATAAATAGCTGTACTGCGATGTCGGACACGTAGGAATAAATATTATGACCAATTCACCGCCAAATATGCACAGAGCCTCTGCATCACCTCAAGATGACAAAGTACTACTGCAACTGACTGGTCTAAAAAAAACCTATGATCAAACTGAAGTATTAAAAGACATCAATCTTGATATCAAGCACGGTGAATTTTTGACGCTGCTTGGTCCATCAGGCTGCGGTAAAACAACCTTGCTGCGCCTAATCGCTGGTTTTGAGCAGCCAAACGCTGGGGCAATTTATCTAGACGGCGTACAGATGGCAGGCTTGCCAGCGGATAAACGTCCCGTGAACACAGTGTTTCAGCAATATGCGTTGTTTCCACATATGAGTGTCGCGCAAAACGTTGCTTACGGGCTTAAGCTCAAAAAAGTACCCAAAGATGAGATTCAAACCCGCGTGCGCGAGATGCTCGCCATGGTACAGCTGGAGCATTTAGCCAATCGCAGACCACAAGACTTGTCTGGTGGTCAGCAGCAGCGTGTCGCCATTGCACGAGCCGTCATCAATCGTCCTAAACTGTTGCTACTTGATGAGCCACTATCTGCGCTCGATCATAAACTGCGTTTGCAAATGCAATCTGAGCTTAAACGGCTGCAACGAGAGCTTGGCATCACTTTTGTCTTTGTCACCCACGATCAAGAAGAAGCGCTATCGATGTCAGATCGTATCGCCGTGATGAAAGATGGCACTTTTCAGCAAATCGGCACGCCTATTGAGATTTATGAAACACCCGCGAATTTATTTACCGCCAAGTTCATCGGTGAGACCAACTTGTTTAAAGCGGAAGTCAGAGGCGTTTATCCCAACCAACCAGATCGCGACGGTCGCGTGACCAATGGCCGTATCGAAGTCGAAGTTTGTGAAGCACAAGCGCAAGATGGTCCGACCACCTTACGCAATTTACGCCGCCCTGATTTTGCTAACGATGTACAAGTGGGCGATATCGTTAATTTATTGCTACGCCCTGAAGATTTGCGAATTTATGACCCCAATGATAAAGAACATGGTGGCTTACTCGGGCGAGTGATTGAAAGCAACTATAAAGGTAGCACCTTAGATTCGATTATTGAGTTAGCAAACGGTCACATTATTAAGGCTTCCGAATTCTTTGATGAGGATGATCCAAGCTTTGATTACAAGTTAAATGAAGGTGTCAAAGTATCATGGGTCGATGGATGGGAGTGGGTACTACCAGAAGACGGTACGCTTGATGATGAAGCCAATCATCAAGCTGCCAGTTTAGCTGCTCAAAAGGATATTAGCTGATGGCAGGTCATAGCTTAGGCAGCAAAAGTCCTTTTCGTACCGTAACGCTCTGGCTGATTTGGGGTTGGTTATTGATATTTGCCCTATTGCCAAATATCTTAGTCATCGCTGTCAGTTTTTTGACCCGCGATAGCAGTGCTTTTATTAGCTTGCCTGTCAGCATCGACAGCTATATACGCATGATTGATCCGCTATATTTTGGCGTATTTATTCATTCATTATGGATGGCAGGCATCACAACCATCATCTGCTTGTTACTTGGCTACCCTTTTGCTTGGCTGATAGCCAAAGCCAAAACCCGTTGGCAGCCGCTACTCATGATGCTGTTAATCCTACCATTTTGGACCAACTCGCTCGTGCGAACGTATGCGCTTAAACTGCTATTTGCCAATAACGGTTTGATTAATAAATCACTGCTGGCAGTCGGTATCATCGATGCCCCGATTGATATTTTATACACGCAAGTGGCGGTGATTGCTGGTTTGACGTACTTATTGTTCCCATTTATGGTGTTGCCGTTATACGCAGTATTTACCGATTTGCGCAATGACATGCTACTCGCTTCACAGGATTTGGGCGCATCAAAGACCCAGACTTTTTGGCATATCATATTACCATTGACGACGCCTGGCATTATCTCAGGGGTATTATTGGTGCTGCTGCCTGCGATGGGTATGTTTTATGTGGCAGATATTTTGGGTGGTTCACGCAATTTATTGGTCGGCAATATCATCAAAAATCAATTTTTGGATGCGCGTGACTGGCCATTTGGCGCAGCTGCCAGCGTGTTATTAACACTAGCAATGGCAGTACTATTACTCGCCTACCGTGCCAGTAGTCGCCGCATTGGCAAGACCGACTTTAATGAGGTGGCCTAATGTCTGATAGTTCACTGAATCATCAACTGAATAGCTCGGCAACTAAAAAAAGATCGTCTATTAAGATTGGCAGCATCGCGGCTAAAGGCTATCTTGGTCTCATCTATACCATGCTGTATTTGCCAATTATCGTCTTAGTCGTCATGTCCTTTAATAAGTCTAAAGTCGGCTATAACTGGGGCGGCTTTAGCTTAAAGTGGTATGAGTCGCTGTTGAATAACCAAGCGATGCTCGATGCTTTTTGGCATTCTATTGTATTGGGATTGGTCGCAGCCACCGTCTCAACTTTGATAGGAACGCTAACTGCTCTCGCCTTACATCGCTATAACTTTCGCGGTAAAGGCTTATTAAATGGGCTGTTATTTGTATTAATGATGTCGCCTGAAATTGTACTCGCTATTTCATTATTGGCATTATTCTTATTAATAGGGTTGCAATTAGGGTTCGTCTCGCTGTTACTCGCGCACATTACTTTTTGCTTACCGTTTGTAGTCATCACGGTGTTTGCACGATTGAGCAGTCTGGATGAACGCTTGATGGAAGCCGCACGCGACTTGGGCGCTAGTGAATCAACGATGGTGCGTACCGTGCTCATTCCTGTCATTCTGCCCGCAGTGATGGCAGGTTGGCTACTGGCATTTACCTTATCGCTCGATGATGTGGTGGTTTCTACCTTTGTCACGGGGCCCAGTTATGAGATTTTACCGCTACGGATTTATTCAATGGTACGAGTAGGACTCAAACCAGAGGTCAATGCCATTGGGACGATTTTACTGGTTGCTTCGCTGATATTGGTCATTATTTCGCAGCTATTATTACGTCGACGCTAGTTTGCCATTGCTCATTTAGCATTGCTGATTAAAAATCGGACTTTGAATGAAAATCAGCGCTATATCGATTATAATGAATTTTTCTCACTTTAGCGGTTAGGTTGTCTTATGTTAGAGCTTCGTCATCTCAATACCTTAACCGCGCTGCGAGCGCATGGCTCATTGGCGGCGGCTGCCGATGAACTGCACGTCACGGCTTCCGCGGTCTCGCATCAGCTAAAAGAGCTGGAAAATTATTACGATATCAGCTTGGTCAATCGCCGAACACGCCCGCTGACTTTTACGCCAGCTGGTAAAACGGTACTGGCATTGGCAGATAGCATCATGCCACAAGTCACCCGTACCAAATCCAACCTTAAACGCTTAGCTCACGGTCAAGCGGGTAGATTACGGCTAGCCTCTGAATGTCACAGTTGCTTCGATTGGCTAATGCCGATACTCAATCATTACCGCCGCGAATGGTCTGATGTAGAGCTAGATTTTGCAACAGGTTTTGAGCCAGAGCCGCACCACTTATTGATGGAAGGTGATATTGATTTACTCATTACCACCAGCGATTTATCGATAGACGGTATCAGCTATCAGCCGTTATTTGAGTATGAAAGTCGCTTGGTGCTATCACCAACGCATGATTTGGCGGCGCAGAAACTTATTGAGCCAGATGATTTAACCAATGAAACCCTGATTGCGTATCCAGTGGAAGCCAAGCGCCTCGATATTATTGCCAATTTTATGACCCCTGCGCAGGTAAGCTTTGATAGCATTCGTACCACAGAGTTGACGGCGATGCTGATTCAATTGGTGGCCAGTGAACGCGGTGTGGCGGCGTTACCTGATTGGGTGGTTGCTGAATATGAAAAAAAAGGCTGGGTCGTCTCGCGTCCATTGGGTACGGGCGTGCATTGTCAGCTCTATGCTGCGACGCGCACATCGAGTCAAGATACCGCTTATATGCAAGGCTTTGCGAGTTTGTTAGAAGGTATTGTGAAGCCGGTGTAATATTTCATTATTTACTAAACTATTCCAATTAAGAAATATCATCCGCTCTCTTACGCTATGACGAGCGTTATGGTAAATAACGGTACCCTAGTGAGGACTTGAACCTTTGGCTGTAGGCTAATGATGGTAACGAATTTAGTTATCTAAATAGTGGCAGTGTACTTTCTGAACAGTTTAAGGCTGTATCTACAATAAAGTACTTATTATAAAGAGTGTGCGAAATTTCATTTAAGCATTAATACAAGTCAGCGATAGGGACACCTTTTATAAGTGTTATTATTTATCGTGGGTGATTACCGCTTGCGACTATTCTACAAACTCAATCATACTTCATAAAATTTGACTGCTTTTTAAGGTCAGATTTATGCTTATACTCATTAATGGAATTTGAGGATGTTGCTCTCTCACTGGAAGCAATAATCCTATGATTTTCAATTGTTATGCTATTTTCGGTAGAAAAAATATCATCAGCCGTTAGGGTTTTTTCATCATTAAACGCAGTGAAAGATGACTCAGATTGAAAAATTTCCGATGCCATGGGCAGGATGGCAAAAGTAGAGGTGACAGGCACCATGGCTAAAATAAATAATGTTAAGCTAAATAATACTTGGGATTTTATACGAACCAAATTATTCTTCATGAGCGCGATCCTTTATATATACCATTGCTCATCATAATGCTGATAAAACAATATTTTAAGCCAAACCTGTCTTTTTTAATTAACGATGACGGTTGTGGTTCTGATTTTGATTATATTTACCTTGGTTGTGACCATTTTATTGACCACGTTTTGCTCTATTTCCAGCTCTCATTTTTTCTAACTGATTACGCTGTGATACGGTCAGTACTTTTGAGATTGCCGCATGGTTATTTTTATAACCGTTTTTACCATTGTTATGATTTGATTTTTGAATCGCTTGAATTTGGCTTTTTTGTTTTTTGGTTAGGTTCAGTTTAGACAATGAACCATCATTTACATCCATTCCATAGTGAGTAGGGTTAGACGGTACCGCGTTTGCCTGACCAACCATGGCTAGGCAGGTAGAGATTGCTAATACTGAGCCTACGGCGATTTTTTTAAACATAATAATTTTCATCGTTATTTCCTTTTTAATTGACACTGGCTATAAATCTTAGTTTTTGTTATCCATCTTTTTTTGAGAGAAAGACGCTCAAACAGTATGATCAAACTTCGTTCTGTCGACAAAGGAAATGATAACGGATTATGGTGTTACGTAGATTTATGAAAGTTAAAGAAGAGTAACGACTGTGGCTGAATAGCGCGTACTTATTACCTGTTTGATAATGTCTCGTTAAATATAGGTAATAGGTGAATGAGGGTTTGGTTTTGTAATGATAAAAGAGAGATGCGGCTTCATAATATGGCACTTATATAACATACATAATACTAATAATACGGCGACAACCGACACGGAATTCACTTGTACCATTTTTGCCGCATAGCGACCAAACCAAATATCGAAGTGATTGGGACTAATAATATGGACAAGATCGAAGGCAACTAAAAGTATACCCCAAGGGAACCAGCTAAAAAGTCTCGAAAACCTATTAATAGACCACTTAAAACAGACTGGTATAATGGAACCACTTATATTGGACCATTATGCGAATGACATCTATCAAAGCTTATAAAACCAGCTTAAAGAAGTAAAATCCGGTAGCCGTTGCTAGCAACGTCAGTCCCAGATGTAGTCCGACCAATCCCAAACCTGCTAATAATTTACCAGCATTGATAAAGGTAAAAACTTCTGCACTAAAAGTACTAAAGGTGGTCAATCCGCCCAAAAAACCGGTAATCAGAAATAGTCGGATATTGGGCGATAAACTGCTGCCCACGCGCTCAAACCACACCAGTGCCAACCCTATTAATAATCCACCCAATACATTAGCACCAAGCGTCCCAAGGGGTATCCAGTGGTGCAGCGGATTAAAGCGAGCCAACCATGCCCGCAGGCAAGCCCCAATGGCAGCCCCTAGTCCAATAGCAAGCCACTGCATAGTTCATCCTTAGGTTAATAAAGGTTAACGGAGATAGTATTGAGCAAAGCCGTCTTTACACTGCTGGTAGCTCAGTCATCGGCCAACGCGGCACACAGCTCACCGCTAAATCATCAGACTGCCCTGCCTGCAGGCGCTCATAACCAGCATAAGCAATCATCGCCCCATTATCAGTACATAATGCAGGCGGCGCATAATGCACCGTGGCATTTATCTTAGCAAGCTCTCTCTCCAAAGTTTCACGCAAATGAATGTTGGCACTGACACCGCCCGCAATCACCAATCGACTCATCTCTACTTGCTTCAGTGCTTTCACGCACTTTCTCACCAGCGTATCGACGACTGCATGCTGAAAGCTGGCGGCGATATCGGCGCGAACTTGCGGATCGCTATCCGCATTATTCCCTGAGCCACCTGAACCATCGGTGTCTTTAATCAGGTTATGCACGGCCGTTTTCATACCGCTAAAAGAAAAATCTAATCCGCGATGTAGCATGGGTCTTGGCAAATTGTAAGCAGTTGGGTTGCCTGTTTCAGCCAATTTGGCAATATTGGGACCACCCGGATAGGGCAAACCTAACATTTTGGCGGCTTTATCAAAGCATTCACCTGCGGCATCATCGATCGACTCACCCAGTATCTCATATTGCCCGACACCACGTGCGGCGATGAGTAATGTATGCCCACCTGAGACCAATAACGAAACAAACGGAAAGGCGGGTGGATTGGCACCCATCAGCGGTGCGAGCAGATGTCCTTCCATATGATGGATACCAATGGCAGGGATATCCAAACCATACGCCAAACTGCGCCCAAATAATGCACCCGTCATCAGAGCGCCAATGAGTCCGGGTCCCTTGGTATAAGCAATGGCATCAATCTCGCTTTTCTTCACATTGCACTGCTCTAACAACTCATTAAGCAAAGGCACCAACTTACGAATATGATCGCGGCTGGCAAGCTCAGGCACAACGCCACCATACAGTGCGTGCAGCTCTATTTGTGAATACAGGACTTGTCCAACCAGCCCTTGATTGCCACTATTCATCTGCTCACTGTCAAAAATCGCCAGACCTGTCTCATCACAAGAAGTCTCTAAACCCAATACTTTCATATTTTTGCCTTTATCATACTTTGGTCTGCGTATTATTTTTTACAACGTTGCTATCTTTTAGGTCGTGTCGTCTTTTTAAAAATGGTGATAAAAATGAGATAAATTGCCGTCAAACAAGGAAAGCAGCGCAAATAATATCGAGATATTAATAAGCTATTTGACGATTTTTGGCGATGTTTGACAAAATTTAGCCATTTTTAGCCCATTTAGAGGTTAATCGATTGAACTATTGAGGACACGCCCTAGTATCTGCCAAAAAACGTGCATAAAAAAACCGCCATTGTCAGTCACAATGACGGTCAGTTTAACAAATTTCAATAGTCAATATCTCTTAATATACCGGATCAGCTAACTGCTTCAATCATGTAATCTACAGCTGCGTAAACTTGGGCTTCACTGACCTTATCGGTGGCTTGGGCTGGCATCTTATTAAAGCCTTTTGCCGAATGCATGTGCAGCGTCTCTGTGCCTTTAGCCAGACGCGGCTCCCACGCGGCTTTATCACCGTATTTCGGCGCGTTCAGCAGCCCTCCTTCATGACAAACCTTGCAGTTGGTCTCATAAAGCTTGGCGCCTGCATCGGCAGCCAACACTTCTGGCTCCGCGGAGATTTCCTGCACTGGCTCATCTTCAATGACCGTCGTCTCGGTATCTGCCACAGGTTCAGGTGTAACGACTTCAGGTTCGACTATAGGCGCGTCTTCTACCACTACCGTTGTATCAGCAGATTCATTGGCAACAGCAGGCTCTTCAACCGCTGCATTGTCACCACTACAAGCAGTGATTGCTAATAGCGCACTCAAACTGATGGCAGATAAGACCAGTTTATTCATACGCTGCTGTTTACTTATCATGATCACACCTCTATTCGATATTTCATGTTAGCGACTGTTTATGACAGCGCATAAATTCAAAACCTATCAACACACAAACCGTGATTAGTTCGTAGCTGGTTCAGCGTCAGCAGTAGGCGTTGCCGCCGTATCAGCAGCTGGCACATCTGCACTACTAGCTGGCATATCTGCACTGTCAGCGACAGCAACATCGCTATCCGTTGCATCTGTCATATCAGTATCAGTCGTCCCTGCTTCAGCAGTTGCAGCACCATCTACGGTGCCATCAGCTTCAGTTACTGGCGCTGGAGCCGTTTCTGGGAACTCCATTTTTTCAGCTTCAGGTGCGTTTTTGCGAGCCAGCTCAGCGGCTTCATCAACGCGATCTTTCGCCAATACTTCGTGTGATTCGCCTTCTTTTTCACCACCACAAGCGCTAATGCCAAAGCCAAGAGCAATGATAAATGCGGTGCTTAGCGCTGTATTTAGTCCTGTTTTTTTCATTCCAACATCCTCAATAAAATACACATAAAATGGTTAATATGCTGACTATTATATGCAAATTATCATAGCATAAACTCCAACCAAACCGTTATAGACAGTAGGGTTTTTTATTCATAGTAATTTTATACTTTGCATTTATAGTTTCATTAAAGCTGAAGCAAAAATCTGCGTTCTAACTACTTTTAGAATTGTCTCTGCGCATTGCACCTTGCAACTTAATGATAAATATGGATTAATGTGCTAAAATCATTGACTTAACTGACATTTTTTATTAAAATGCTTGCCCTTGTGCTCATGCGCAAGATTATCCTAGTTTGAGCTGATGCCTATAATCTTGAGATATTACGGCTAAATACTAATACACAGCCAAACTAATGCCCTTATATCTCATCCTAATCGAGGAGTCTTCATGCCTGCAGTTAAGGTTAAAGAAAACGAACCAGTTGACATCGCTATCCGTCGTTTCAAGCGTGCTTGCGAAAAAGCTGGCGTATTATCAGACGTACGTAAGCGTGAGTTTTACGAAAAACCAACGCAAGTACGTAAGCGTAAAAAAGCTGCTGCCGTAAAGCGTTATAAGAAAAAATTACAACGCGAAACTATTCGTACCACTCGTATGTACTAATCGATAATTCGATTAATTAAGTACAAGTGCTACATTAACGCCACTGTTATCCATTGATATCAGTGGCGTTTTTTATGCTACAATTTTTATTATTATTGCTTAAAAATTTGAATAAATACCTCTTAACAGATAAGGATAATAACAATGAGCCAACTTAAACAAACTTTATCAGACAATGTCAAAGTGTCTATGAAAGCGCGTGAGCTTGAGCGTGTCAAAGTACTACGTAACGTGCAAGCGGTTATCAAGCAAATTGAGATTGACCGTCAAATAGAGCTTGATGATGCGCAAGTCTTAGATATACTGCAAAAGCAGCTAAAACAACGCCATGAGTCGTTGACTATTTTTACCGAAAACAATCGTGATGATTTGGCAACCAAAGAGCAGTTTGAGATTGATATCATCAATGAGTTTATGCCAAAACAAATGGATGATGCTGAACTTGCGGCTTTGGTCAATGCGGAAATCGCTGCACAAGGCGCGACATCTATGCGTGACATGGGCAGTGTGATGGGTGTATTAAAGAACAAAACCGCAGGACGCGCAGATCCTGCGCTCATCTCTAAGCTGGTGAAAGATGCGCTGCAAGGCTAGTAATTAGTGTCATCAAAAGCTAATGACGACATCGTAAAAATAACCGCCTAAGGCTCAAAGTCTTTGGCGGTTTTTACTGCTTTGATTTCTGCATTGATATTGGCAAGCAATGGACGGGCGCTACTGGCTTGAGCCGTGGTTTGTAGTTTTTCCGCCAGTTGTTTGGCTTGGGTGAGTGACGTCAATGCACTCTCGTAACGACTACTCCATAGTTGGTCATGACTGCGATAGCGTAACGCGTTAATGGTGGCAATATTTTTCAGGGACGCAGAGTCGGTCGTTTTTGCCAGTTTTTCATTGGCCAGTTGTAGACTTTGCCAAGCATAACGGTCGCTTGGCTGCTGTTCGGTCAGTGGCTTAAGCAACGCTTGGGCTTTGATTGGCTGATTGCTATTGGTGAGCGCTTCTGCCAAATAAAGACGCAGATCACGACGCTCAGGATAAACACGCTGCTGGCTGGCTAATACGTCCGCCGCTTGTGACCATTTACTCTGTTCCGTTAGAATTTGGCTATGAGTAATCGATAGTAAAGGCTCTAAATTTTGGCGCTGCGTAGGTGGCCGTCGATTGATTTCAGCCAGTAAATCGCTTGCCTCTGTAAATCGTTGCTGTTCGCCATACCAGTTCATCAGAGCCAATTTGGCACCTACGCTATTTTTAGCAGCTGTCATTAGCACTGCCTCTGAGGCATGTTTACCTGTACTTTGGACACGCCAGTAGAGCAGATCAAATAAAGCCTGATGGCGTTGCTGCTGATTTAGTGACAATGAGGGATAATGCTGGGCACGACTTTGCGCTTCACTTAATCGCTCGTTACTGAGTGGATGCGAGCGTACAAAGCTTGGTAAAAATCGATTTTCAACTTGGTTGAGCTGGCTGCGTTGGTTCATCGTGGCAAAGAATCGCGGCATCGCCCTTGGGTCGTAGCCTGCTTGGGTCATGATTTGCATGCCCACCCGATCGGCCTCGCGCTCATTATTTCGACTAAATGCCATCGTGCTGTTCATCGTTGCCGTTTGGCTGCCCATCATCACTGCCGCCGCTGCATCACCATCGACTGCCGATGCTGCAATCGCTGCCAGCATACCGCCTATCTGCATCAGCAAGGCCTTTTTGCGCTCATCAGCACCACTTTCATAATGGCGCTGGCTGATGTGAGCAACTTCATGCGCCACCACACTGGCAAGCTCATCCATACTGCTAGCGGCCAGAATCGTCCCTGTATTGAGTCCAATGACCCCGCCTGGTGCTGCAAAGGCATTGATACTTGGGTTATCAATGATAACCAAACCCATCGGCGCTTGCTGCCTTGCTTGCGCATTGAGACGCCAAGTCATGTCTTTGACCGTTTCTTGAATCCAAGGATCATGCTCCATTTTGATACGACCATTGACATTCCGTAACGACCATTCGCCGAGCAATTTGTTTTGATATTGCTCAGCGAAGCTCAAGCCTTGTCCGCGCAAATTAGGCAGATTTAGCTCTTCTGAGCCGGTGGTTTGCCATGAATTATAATTGGATGCCATCGCTTTGCTGCTCGTATTAGCATTATTAAGACTATCCTCACTCATGGCAGCAGTGGTCATCGTCATTAGTACCGCCGACAATGCCAATTTAATAGCGCTCGATAATGCCATCGAACGCTTGGCACTTTTACATTTTTTTTCCTGGGTCATGGGCGCATTACCAAGTATCGATTGTCTATTAAAATGGTTCAAGTGCGTATCCTATGCAAGTGAGTAATGATACTGTTTTTGAAATAAGGTTTTTTCGACTGGTCTTTTAACTAAACGTTTTTCGACTATACGAGCTTGCTGATATAAGGTCAATTCTAGTCTGCATTCGACTACCAATAACTCAGCTGCCCGTCACTATTGTGCAACATGGCTTTAGTCAATCCCATATAAAATGGATGTGGTATCAGGCGCGCTTAGTCTACTATTTTTAGTAATTTTGCTCGCCTTCCTTGTATCTAAATTATCTTTAACAAACTATATGTGATTCTAATGAACTGAATGTGACGTTGACTATATTCAACTTCAACTACATATCGGCTATTTGGTATAATGGCATTTCACGACTATAGGATCTGGCCACTGCCGAGTTTCTTTTATGAATTACAGGCACTGTCATTGCGTGTTTGCGAATATTCAATACAATCTAGTACAAACCAAAATATTTATAAGGTTTATTTTATGTCTGCTGATCGTCAGTCAACCACCGTATATTCGCCTTATTCTATAAACTTATCAGCAGATTTGTCTGATACTGAGCAGCAAGACATCAACAACCTGTTAGACTTGTTACCAGCGCATACTGTCACTACAGATCATGAGGCGAATGAAACACAGCCTATTCATGTCCAACGTTTCGTCGATGGTCGCGGACTTGCTTGTCCAATGCCGCTGTTAAAAACCAAAGTGGCACTACGTAACGTCACAGCTGGCGGTTCATTATACGTGGTCGCAACTGATGCCAACTCACAGGCTGATATCACCGCTTTTTGTCAACAAAGCCAGCAAGCAAATGCCGCAAGTCAACTGCGATTAATCGTTAGTAGCATGACGGATCAACCATCAGCGGATAGCTTATCAGCACAGCGTTTCGATACAATATATCACTTCATCATTACTAAAACTGATAGCAACTAAGTGTCGCTATCCTTTACAATTACAACTATAAAGATTTTTATCTGACTATTTGCGTCACTATTTAATCAAGGTCAAGAATATGGCTAATAATTCTACTGATACTGCAAAAACGAATAAAAAAGATGAGGCAGCTCCTATAAAAAACGAAGCACGTGATGCCGCATTAAAAGCTGCCGCCCAACGTCCACCTTATGATGCTAGCGCCTTAGGCGATACTAGCACCCGTGACTTAGTGCCAGCGATGCCGACTCATTTGTCAGCGCCTGGGGTCAATTTGGGCGCTTATATCAACACTGTGCACCAAATCCCAATTTTGACACCAATCCAAGAGCAAGAGCTGGCGCATCGTTATTATGATGAAGGCGATGTAGAAGCGGCGCGTCTGCTCGTGATGTCGCACCTGCGTTTTGTGATTCATATTGCCCGTAGCTACTCGGGTTATGGTTTGCCGCAAGCAGACTTAATCCAAGAGGGCAATCTGGGACTAATGAAGGCTGTAAAACGCTTTGACCCGAATAAGGGCGTGCGTTTGGTTTCATTTGCTGTGCATTGGATTAAAGCAGAAATTCATGAATTTGTGATTCGTAACTGGCGCATTGTCAAAGTCGCGACCACCAAAGCGCACCGTAAATTATTCTTTAACTTGCGTAGTCTCAAAAAAACCAACAACCAGCTAACGCTAGAAGAGGCTGATGCCATTGCCAAGGACTTAAATGTCACACGCAAGCAGGTGTTAGAAATGGAATCGCGGCTTACCTCTTATGACGCCTCGTTTGAGGCGCAATCTAGCGATGACGACGATGGACGTTATGCACCGCAGCTATTTTTAGAAGATGGTATCGATCCTGCCGAGCAGTTAGAAGAAGCAGATTGGGAAGAAAGCAACTCATCTGCATTGATCGCGGCAATGGATACCCTCGATGAGCGCTCACGTGATATCGTGGAGCAGCGCTGGCTCTCTGAGCAAAAATCAACCTTACACGAATTGGCGGCCGTCTACTCTATCTCAGCCGAACGCGTGCGCCAAATCGAAAAAAACGCCATGGACAAAATCCGTGAGGCTATGACCATTGATAGCGTTATTTTGCCAGATGATATTCAGTAGTTATTACCTATCAGTAATGCCTGTCTTTCACCAGCGGTATTTTTTAGATAATACGAGTTTGTCATGTTAAATTGGATAGGTATTGCGGCGATCAATATGGCCATTGCTGTCGCTTTAGGAGCGTTTGGAGCGCATGGCTTAAAAAATATCGCCAGTTTGCAACAACTCGAATGGTGGCATACTGCAACACTGTATTTGTTTATACATGCGCTGGGTTTATTACTGGTTGGTCTGTTAATTCGCCTAAAATATGCCACTCAAATCACTGCATGGCTACTACAAATTGGCATTATAATATTTGCTGGTAGCTTATATGCAATGACACTTGGCGCACCACTTTGGTTTGGCGCGATCACGCCTATCGGTGGTGTACTAATGATTGCAGGTTGGCTATGGCTAGCAGTGTCATCATTCACGATGAACAAATTGGTCGCAAAATAGCCAGTTAAACAAGAATAATTAAATTGCATTTTAGAGCATGTGCTCATTTTGAAAATAGAGATAAAAATGAGGACACGCCTTAGTACGCACAATTAGTACGCACAAAAGGATAAAAAATCATTAAGGAGTATATTTTATGAGTACCATTATCGTTAATGGTAAGAAACTACAGACTACCCATCAGACCGTGCAATTGGTCATCAATGAGCTTGGTCTTAGCCAAGGTCGTTACGCAGTAGAAGTCGATGGCGAACTGATTCCAAAGAGTGAGCTTGCTCAATTAAGTATCGCTGAAGGTATGAATATCGAAGTGGTACAAGCGGTTGGTGGCGGCTAATTAGCCAAAATAATGCTCTATTGATTTGAAAATAAATGTGCTTAAAGAAATGTATTTAAAGGTGAGTTTTTAAAAAACAATTGCTCATAAAAAAGACCTCAACGTAGCAAACGTTCGAGGTCTTTTTCCGTTTTAGGCAATGTCATTTAGAGATATCTAAAAATGCGGCTATTTATACTATTTATTATTTCATCAGCCAGTAATCATTAACCTTTAAATATCCTAAACTCTATAACATTAAACTGCTGGAGCAGCATCGTCTGTCATCAGCTCTTCATAGCGTCCATCACGCCCAGCACCCTGAGTCTTTTTGCTTTCCAACTTGGTTTTATACTTGCGTACTTGTCTATCAAGTTTGTCTGCCATCTCGTTAATGGCTTTATACATATCATCGTCAAGCGCTTGGACAAACATCTCTTTACCCGAGACTCGCATAATCGCTTCAGCCTTATGGCTCTTTATAGCACCGCTGTTATCTAATGATAAAATGACTTGAATACTTTGAATTTGATCAAAATGACGACCAATTTTATCAAGTTTTTCTTGAACAGCTGCGTTCATAGCGTCGGTAACACTGATATGGTGACCACTGATAGAAACATTCATATTATTGTCCTTTTATTATGACTTACATTGTTGCCTACGTTGTTGCTTGCGTTGTTACTTACAATCAACAGATGAGCCAGCATTCCTGCTTTTTCACCCTGCCTTACCAACAATGAATGAGGTGTCTTTATTAATTAGCGCCTTTAATAATCGATGCTTTTAGCAAAAATCGAACGTGTCCTTTCGTTGTCATTTTGATTAATGAGATAAGTAAATACGCTAAATCGACACTTAGATTTCGTTGTTGGTATGACTCTAATTTGTCATGAATATCGAATAGTAGCAAGACAGTAAAGTGTAATTAAATGTAATAAAAGCGGTTGTTTCCTCAATGTTTCTATATAATCAGAAAATTTTACTTTTTATATCTTCTAAAAAATATACCAACAACAGCATTACCCTTCTGCTAACTCATTGAATTGTGACATTTAATATTTCTGTTTGCGCTGAGTAGACGAGCCAATATTCATTGCTTCACGATATTTGGCCACGGTTCTTCTGGCGATATCGATACCTTCGGATAATAAACAATCTTTTATGCGACTGTCAGATAATGGCTTTTTGGCATCTTCATCGGCTATCAATTGCTTAATCATGGCGCTAATGGCAGTCGATGAAATATCGCCGTCGGTACTGCTAACATGAGATGAAAAGAAATGCTTGAGTGAAAACAATCCCTGCGGCGTCAAAATTGTTTTACTGGTGGTTAGACGTGAAACGGTCGATTCGTGCAAATCCACTTCTTCCGCAATGGCTTTTAGGATGAGCGGTTGCATCGCAGTCGCGCCATGCTGCAAGAACTCTTGCTGATAACGCACGATACTGGTTGCCACTTTTAATAGGTTTTGATTACGCTCTTCAATACTACGAATAAACAAGCGGGCATCGGTGAGGTTTTCACGCAGATATTGATTGTCGGGGCTGTCATCACCGCGCTTCACCAAATTGGCATATTCTTGATTGACTCTTAGCTTTGGCATGGTGTCAGGATTGAGGCGCACATTCCAGCCGTCCTCTTGCGTCGATGTATCTGAACTCGTCTGACTCTGATGGTGACGTATAGGCGTGACCAAAACATCAGGAATATCATAGCTGGCTGGCGACTGAGTATAGTCTGGTTGGCTGCTTTGAAACAGCAATCCAGGTGACGGATTCAAGGTACGCAGCAAGTTAAGCGCGGGGGTAATCTGTGCAGGTGCGAGACCAGTCCGCTCAGTCAATGCTTTGATGTTATTGCTCACCAAATGCTCACTGGCTGACAATAATGCTTGCGCTTCTTTTAGATGGTCAGTATTTGCATCGAGCTTGGACAACTGAATCGCTAGGCACTCACTGAGATTTCGCGCCCCCACACCCAGCGGATCACAAGACTGAATAACACGTAAAACAGCCATGACTTCATCGTGCTCAACAGATTCATCCCATTGATAAAAACTTGCCATCGTATCGAAGCTTTGCAACAGCTCATCGATATCAAGCCGCACAAAACCCATGTCATCCATAGAGTCCATCAGATAGGTTGCAATCAACATGTCCGCTTCTGAGAGATGCTTAAAGTTCAGCTGCCAACGCACGTGGTCTTGTATGGTGGCAGAAGTGCCGCCTTGATAACTATCAAAATCCTCGTCACTTTTGCTCCCCGAACTGCTCGGCGTAGATGCATAGTTGCTGCTATCAGCACTATTTTCAAAGCTATTATAGTCGTCACTATCCATCGTATGATTGTCTATGGCACCATCATCGATACTGGCTTGCTGCAATTTGTCCAAGCTGTCACTAAAGTCTTCATCTGGTTCAGAGGTATGGGTATTACTCTCAGAGATTGTACTAAATGTATCAGTACTCTGGTTCCAGCTATCAAGTGTCAATGACTCATCTACTCTATCGCCGCTGCCATAATCGTATTCATCTTCATCATCCTCAATACGTTCAAGCAATGGATTACTATCCAGCTTGGCCTGAACTTCTTGCGCAAGCTCAAGACTAGAGAGTTGCAGCAATTTAATGGCTTGCTGCATTTGCGGGGTCAGTTTTTGTGAGGTGCTCAGCGTGGTCGCCAATCCGAAAGACATACTCATGGGTGGCTTATTACACTCCGATACTGGTGATAGTCTATATATGTTGCCACTTAAAGTAGCGATTTAACGTTATCAGGACATGACGATAGCATTTTTCGTGGCAATTTTGCTATGATAATTTATAGACGGCCCAATACGCTTATTGCTCTCTACTTATAAAACTCTATAAATTTGACCGTTTTAGCATGAACTGCTAAACAACAAACAACCAAATCTTGTTGATAATAATAAGGCTATATAAAAAATACAAGGTACATAACACAAAACCTTCGAGCCAATTGAATCACTCTTAACATTAACCGAGAATAATACGATGAATGACCAAGCAAATAAACTGCACCTTGTCACTGCTGCGATTCAAATGAATAGCCAGCAAGACATCGAAAAAAACGTAGCGGCTATAAAATCTGCCATCAGCGATGCCAGTCATCAAGGTGCTCACCTTGTTGTCTTACCTGAAAACTGCTGTAGCATGGGCGAGCAATTTGCCACCGCAGAGCGCTTTGATGCGCTATCAGCGACGATAGCAAACTATGCCAGTACTTACGGTGTCTATGTGCTGGCAGGCTCACTGCCCTGCCCTTATCGCCCTGATGGCGTTATCGTGCCTGATGGCAGACTGCGCCAAGTCAGTCAGCTATTTGCCCCTGATGGCACGCGAGTGGCACGCTATGACAAAATTCACCTATTCACTGCGACGGTAGCAGATAAACATGGCAGCTATAATGAAGCGGCGACGTTTGAGCCCGGTACACAGACTGTAGTTGCAACAATAGAGAGTGATCATGCTGACTATCAGCTCGGTATGATGGTTTGTTTTGATTTGCGTTTTCCCGCATTGGCACAGCGCTTACGTCAAGCAGGCGCTGACCTATTAAGTGCGCCATCGGCATTTACTTATTTAACGGGGCAAGCGCACTGGTCGCTGTTACTTCGCGCGCGGGCGTTAGACAGTCAGTGCATGGTCATTGGCGCAGCACAAGGCGGCGACCATGTTTATAAAAACGGTGATATCCGTCAAACGTGGGGGCATACCACTATCACAGCTTTTGATGGCACGATTATTAACAGCTATGAAGATAGTGAATTAAACAACGCTATTCATAAAGATAATAAAAATCATGCTTTGATCTTGGCAACCTTAGACAAACAGACTCAACAGCAAGGCCGCCAAAAAATGCCCATTTTTGACTGTCATCGTTTGGCGTAAGTCAGTTTCAATACTGAATAGTAAGTATTGAATATCGGATGTTAGGTGGTATTTTTTTCAGTGCTTGCATGACTCGCGCGTGGATGGGCACGATCATAGACCTGTGTAAGTTTAGCAAAATCGACATGGGTATAAATTTGCGTGGTACTGATATCGCTATGCCCAAGCATTTCTTGCACCGCGCGCAAATCGCCACTGCCCGACAGCATGTGCGAGGCAAAACAATGACGCAATAGATGCGGATACATATTTTGTGCGATGCCGGCACGGGTAGCCGCAACTTTGAGACGCTGCTGCACTGCTCGTGTCGATAAACGCGTACCCAATTTTTCACTAATGAATAATGCGCTGTCCATTTGCTCCACCCACAGATTACGATGCGGTAGATAACGACTAATCGCTTCTGCTGCCTTGATACCTAACGGCACCAAACGCGTTTTATTGCCTTTACCTGTCACGCGCACGCGCAGGTCTGACAAATCTACATCTGCCATATCCAACGCGACCAACTCACCTACGCGCAGACCGCTGCTATAAAGCAATTCAAACATCGCTTTATCACGTAGCCATAGGCGCGCTTGTTCGGGTGTATCAGGCATCTCTTGGTCAAGCAGCTGAGTGAGCAAATCAACATCAGCGATAGACGGCAGCGGTCGAGGACTACGTTTGAGCTGATAGCCAGTCGTTGGGTTAATACGTGCCAAGTTCTCTTCTATCAGCCAGCCATAAAAATGGCGAATGGCTGACAGCTCTTGCTGGACGCTAGCAAGTGCGAGCTTGTCTTCATCCAAGCGTTGGCTGATATGCTGGGCTAATTGGCGCTTATCGCAGCGCGTCCACGTCAGGCGTTTCCCACGTAAAAATAGCGCCAATTGGTTGAGTCCTGCAAAATAAGCGGTCAACGTATGCGGCGAGTGATTGCGCACCGACAAGACATTAAGCCAACGATGTACGGGCGCTAACAAATCACGTAATGCAGCATCCGACTCTATAGCCGCGGCGTGCTCGACTGATAGCCATGCTTTTGCCTCAGAATCTGAGGTAGGCTCCATCGTATGATTGTTTTTATTAGACATAGCCCTATTATCCATTAGCCTTCTGGATTGGGCTTAATGCCCGCTTGTGCCATCAGACCATCTGGGCTAAATACGCCTTCGTAAACAAAGGCGGTCGGACCAGTCATCATCACTGAATAACCCGGCTGCCATTTGATGATCATACTGCCACCATAAAGCTGCGCACGCACGTCTTCGCCTTCATCGAGCCAGCCTTCGCGGATACCAACCGCTACTGCGGCACAAGCGCCAGTACCACAGGCTTGTGTCTCACCGACACCGCGCTCATAGACACGCAGACGAATGTGACGCTGATTCATCACTTGCATAAAGCCGACATTGACACGGTCAGGAAAGGCGGGATGCGATTCGATGGCTTTGCCCAAGGTTTCAACGTCGGCATCGAGCACGTTATCAACTTTGATAACGGCATGCGGGTTGCCCATATTGGCAACATAAAGCTGTACAGGAGTGCCATTTACATCGAGATGATAGGCGTTTTGGATTTTGGTCGTGGCTCTGGGGGTAAAAGGAATCTCGCTTGGTTCAAATTTCGGCTTACCCATATCGACTTCGACCCAGCCATAACGATCAGTGGTCAATGAAATGATGCCGCTCGCCGTCTCAACACGCAAACGCTGTTTAAATGACAGTTTACGCGCTTGCACAAAACGGGCAAAACAGCGCGCACCATTACCGCACTGCTCAACTTCTGACCCATCAGCATTAAAAATGCGATAACTAAAATCAACGTCTGGACGCATCGGTGGCTCAACGACGAGCAGCTGATCAAAGCCAATACCCAAATGACGGTCACCCAGTAACTGTACCAAATCCTTGGTCAAATCTAAGCGCTGAGTCACCAAATCGATGACCATAAAATCATTGCCCAGACCATGCATCTTCGTAAATTCTATTAGCATATCCTTGTTATCCTATCCTATTTTTATGTATGTCTTATATTAGCACGCTGTCAGATACAATCATAACTATCACCGCTATCAAATACTAAGTTAACACGATGCTAAATCCACCTTGTACAGCCAAACTGATATCTCTCATTAGAGCAGGCCATAAAAAAGCCCATCATCAAAGACAACGGGCTTTTTATCTAGGGCATGTCCTCAATCTGAACGAAAACGCCTAAATGGGCTAAAAATGGCTAAATCTGTTGGTCACCGATTTATTTACCTTGCCACAATACTTCGTCTGCATATAACGCTTCAATGGTTTCGCGTTTGCGAATCAGTTGATGGCTATCATCGGCGACCATTACTTCACTAGCACGCGGGCGTGAATTATAATTGCTACTCATGGTAAAGCCGTACGCACCAGCGCCTGTGATTGCTAAAACATCGCCTACCGCGAGCGACAATAAACGGTCTTTCGCTAAAAAATCACCCGTTTCGCAAATAGCGCCAACGATATCCCATGGCTGTGTGCTATCAGTGTTGATGCCATTATCAGGCAAGACACTTGGAATGACTGCCATTTCAGCTTGATATAACGCCGGACGAATCAAGTCATTCATTGCTGCGTCAACAATGGCAAAGTTCTTATGTTCCGTTGGTTTGAGTACATCAACCTTGGTCAATAATATCCCAGCATTTGCCACAATACTGCGACCCGGCTCAAAGAATACCGTTAAGCCAAGCTCGCTAAGTTTAGGTAATAAAGCTTGGGCAAACTCGTCGATAGATACTGGCGTCTCATCGATATAACGCACACCCAAACCACCGCCCAAATCGATATGACGCAGCTCAATACCTTTATCACGTAAATTGTGTATTAGCTCAATCACTTTATCCAAAGCCGCGACAAATGGCGCAACTTCTGTCAACTGCGAGCCAATATGACAGTCAATACCGACGATATCAATATGGGATAACTGTGCCGCTTGCTCATAGACGGCAACCGCGTCTTCGTGGGTGATACCAAATTTATTGTCTTTTAACCCTGTTGAGATATACGGATGCGTCTTGGCGTCGACATTGGGATTAACCCGTAATGAAATTGGCGCAGGTTTATCCAATTTCTGTGCCACATCATTAATCAAAGTCAGCTCGCTGATTGACTCAACGTTAAAACAACCAATACCTTGGGTCAGGGCATACTCGATATCGCTATCAGTCTTGCCCACACCTGAGAATACCACACGTGAAGCAGCACCACCTGCCGCCAGTACGCGCATGAGTTCGCCACGAGAGACGATATCAAATCCTGCACCTGCTTGCGCCAATATACCAAGTACTGCAAGGTTAGAGTTTGCTTTTACCGCATAACAAATCTGGTGCGTTAAACTGGCAAAGCTATCGCTATAAGCTTGATAAACATCCAAAATGGCTTGTTTTGAGTAGACATAGCATGGCGTATCGTAGTGTTTAACCACATCATCAATGCTCACCTGCTCCATATACAATGCACCATTGTGATAATCTAGCGCGGGTAAATGGGCGGTTAAGGCTTCAGGATTAACATACAAGCCTTGCTCAGTTTGGATCGTGACAGATTCGCCAGTTTTTTGCTCAGAATGACTCATATAAACATCTCTAATTTCATCAGGTTACAAAGTTAAAAAATCTTAGGGTGCACACCGAAATCTCGTTGACGGCATTGAGTTTTTAATAAAAATCAATAATCATTCGGGTCTTCACTGGGTTCCGGTAGCTTAAAACCATCCATTTCTTGATGACCATCATCTTGTGTCGAATAGGTACTACCCTGTATGCCAGCGCTATCCGTAGCTCCTTGAACCGTCTGGCTACTAGCGTCGGCGAGGTATAGATTGCCTTTTTGACCGCAACCCGTCAAACCCATCATAATCACCCCACTGATAATAAAAGTGGAGATAACACGGCGACCAAGATCAGCGACATTAGTGTGCTTAGTTTTCGAAAAGCGGTTAATAGTAAACATAGAATAGAGAACCTGTGACTTTGCAATGGCATGAAAATGATAAAAAACACGAGTCATAAAGGTGATAGATCAAACCCTATAGACAGCTAAATAAAAGCTATCTTCATCGCTAAAAAATGACAATATGACTGCTTTGAATAATAGCATTATTACATAATGCTGTGTGCATACTGAATATCCCTAATCAATAAATTTGGACGAGTTTGGTTTTTCTAAGTTTTGCTAATCTTTACTAGACCGTGCAACTGCCATTTACTAAGCGAGCGTTGATACTAGCGGTCTTAATGTATCGCTATAATGGTAAAACAGCACATTATATCTACTTAGACAAATTTTCTTACAATTTATTATTAGCTATTATATTTGGCTGTAGCAGCCGACAAACCCTAGCGACACTCGGTGTTCAGTTGTATTGTCTATACCACATTCTATCAATTTAACCCTTATAGTTATCGTGGTATAGCCATAAAACTATGGTACATTATGTTTAGACCTTGCGACTGTGTTGAGGCGCTAGCATGCGACTTAACAAGCACTGATCAATAGTGCCAGCCCAAGAGTGACCAAAATCAGCAATGTACTTGCTTGACCTATGTCGGCATGGATGCGGCTGGTTTTTGTTTATTCAACCGGTACTCGTCTGTGATGAGTCACCCTTTACAAAATACAA